>DATLYJ010000056.1 GCA_035574915.1 Dehalococcoidia bacterium
GAGCCGGGGAGCGTCGTCGTGGCTCTGGAGCTCCGGCGGGAGCAGCTCGAGCTCGAAGGGATGGATCCAGGCCAGGAAGCGACCGAGCGGCTCGTGGCCGGGTTGATCGAGTTCCGGGATCGGGAGGAGCTGCCACCCGCCTGGGATGTGGGGGTCGTGCTCGCCCTGCGGGAGACGACCGGGCTGTTCCGGCGGGGGATCGAGAGCGTGTCCGTCTCGCTGGAAACCGGCGGGGGCCGGCGATCGGCACGTCTCGATGCATCGGACGCAGAGCGGTTCGCCCGGCTGGCGACGCGGTGGGTGAGGAACCGCCGGACGGTCGAGGGCCGACTCTTGATGGCCGACTTCAAGGAGGCGGCGACCCGATGCCGCGTGCATCCCCCGCTGGGCTCGCCGGTCGAGTGCACGTTCGACGAGGCACACCGCCAGGCGGTTCTGGATGCGTTGACGAAGTACGTCAGGGTCACGGGGGAGGCGGAGGTCGATCCGGATACGTCCAGGATCAAGCGGCTCGTGATTGCCGACATCGAAATTCTCGACTGGGAGGGCACCGAGGGAACAACGACGTCGTTCTGGGAATCGATCTCGACTGAAGAGCTGGCCGCGATGCAACGTGTCGCGCCACTGGCACGCGTCGAGGAACTGGCCGCCGATATCTGGGAGTCGCCCGAGGAGCTGGACGCGTTTCTCGCCGACATCTACAGCGCTAGAACGGCGGACCGGGACCGTCGAGGTGCCTGACTATCTCGTGTTGGATACGGATGTCGCGTCAGCACTTCAGGCTCAGCGGCTTCCGGCGGACATGCGTCAGCACGTGGTCTCGAAGACGCTCTGCATCACGTTCGTGACGGTCGGCGAGTTCTTCAAGGGTGCCTACAAGGCGAGCTGGGGTCAGCGCAGGTTCGAGAGACTGGAAGGGTGGCTCCGTAACGTGGTCGTCCTCCCCTACGACGCCGATGCGGCGCGGGCGTGGGGACGGCTGGTCGCCGAGATGGAAAAGCGCGGACGCGCCATTTCCGCGAACGACGGCTGGATCGCGGCCTGCTGCCTGAGTCGTGGTCTCCCGCTGATGACTCTGAACCGCAGGCATTTTCAGGAGATTCCCGGCCTGACGCTCGTGCCGTGACGGTCGATCCGACCAACCCCCGGGCCTGACGACACGAAACCCATGCCGGGTTGCCTGGCCACCGTCGGCTGGAAGATCTCTTACGGGCCGGCCGACGACCGCCTGCGCGAACTGTACATTCCCGCGCTGAGCCGCTCGATCGCCTACGCGCGCACAGCGGGCTTTTTCTCCTCTGGGGCGCTGGCCATCGCCGCGGCGGGCCTCGCCAGTCTGATCCGTGCTGGCGGCCGGATGCGGTTGTTGGTCGGGGCGGCGCTCTCCGAGGAGGACGTGCGCGCGATCGAGCGGGGCGAGGACGCCCTGGGGCAGGCCGTCGAGCAGCGCCTCCTGGAGGTGCTCGCCTCACTCGAGCGCGATCCGACCGACCCGGCGCGCCGGCGTCTCGAGGCGCTCGCCTGGATGGTGGCGCACGGAGCGCTGGACATCCGCGTAGTCCTGCCCACCGGACCGGACGGGCGTCCCCTTCCAGCCCATCAAGCCGCCGATTACTTCCATCCCAAGGAAGGACTCCTCACCGACCCGTGCGGCCACCAACTCGCCTTCTCGGGGAGCGCGAACGAAACGCCGAGCGGCTGGCTCCACAACTACGAGCAGTTCATGGTCTATACGTCCTGGGAATCCTCCCGGCCCTACCTCCTCCAGGTCGCGGAGCGGATCGAGCGCCTCTGGCAAGGCCGCGAGGAGGGCTGGCGGGCGCTGCCCGTGCCGGAGGCGGTGCGCGAGCGGCTGATCCGGCTCGCTCCGGATGAGCCGCCAGGGCAGGATCCGCTCGAGGTCGAGGTCGCCTCGCCGGCGCCGCGTGCCATCCCGAGCGATCAGCGCGAGCGGATCCTGTTTCAGTTCCTGCGGGACGGACCCCTCCTGCCGGGCGGCGACCGTCTGGGCATCCAGACCGCCGGAATCCGGCCGTGGCCCCACCAGGCGAGAATCGTCCGGGAAGTCGTGAGGCGGTTTCCCGAGCGCTTCCTCCTGGCGGACGAAGTCGGTCTCGGCAAGACGGTCGAGGCCGGGCTCGTGCTGCGTGCGCTCCTGCTGTCGCGGGAAGTCCGCCGCTGCCTGATCCTCGTGCCCCGGAGCGTCCTGCGCCAGTGGCAGGAGGAGCTCTACGAAAAGTTCGCGCTGAACATTCCGCGCTACGACGGGGCGGGGTTCCACGACTACTTCGGCGAGATTCCTGCTCCGCCGGGCAACCCGTGGAACGCCTACCCGGTCCTCCTCGCGAGCAGCCAGCTCGCCAAGGGGCGCGACCGCGTCCAGGAGGTGCTCGCGGCCGATCCCTGGGATCTCGTCATCGTGGACGAGGCCCACCACGCCCGGCGACGCGAGTTCCGAACAGAGCGCTACCGGCCCAACCGGTTGCTCGCTCTGCTCGAAGGCGACGGGCAGAGCCCGGGCCTGGCCGGCCGCACCCGCGGGCTTCTGTTGCTCACGGCGACCCCGCTTCAGCTCCATCCGGTCGAAGTGTTCGACCTGCTGCGTCAACTCCAGCTCCCGGGTGCCTGGGCCGCGTCGGAGCGGCGGTTCCTGCGCTTCTTCGACGAGCTGCGGGCCGCGCGCGCGGGCCAGCCCGTGGACTGGGCGCTCCTGCTCCGCCTGGCGGCGGCCGCGCTCGACGGGACGTCTCTCGAGGCGCTCGTGGGCGGAGCGGCACGCGAGCGTGTGGGCGTCGTCGAGTGGGACCGCATCGGGGACCTCCTGGCTGGTCGGCGCCCGCCGGAGACGGCGGCCAGTCTCTCCCCCTCGGCCCGGGCGGTGCTGCTGGAGGCGTGCCGACGCGCCTCGCCGCTCGGCCAGCGGATGTTCCGTACGACCCGCGAGCAGCTCCGGCGCTACCACCGGCAGGGCCTTCTCGCCGAGCCGGTGCCCACGCGCGATCCCAGGCCGCGGTGGATCCCGATGACGGCCGAGGAATGGGGCCTCTACCAGCGCGTCGAGGACTACGTCGCCGACTTCTACCACCGCTACGAGGGCGAGCGCAAAGGGCTCGGCTTCATCATGACGGTCTACCGTCGTCGTCTCACCTCGTCCTTCGCCGCCCTGGCGCGGAGCCTCGAGCGGCGCAGGGCGTACCTCCTCGAGCTTCGCGGCCCGGCGTTCGGGCTGACGGACGAGGATACGGAGGAGGCAGACCTCGACGAGGACGTGGCGGAGGACCTCGAGTCCGATGCTCGGGAAGGTCGCCTTCCGCCCGGGCTGCAACGCCTGCTCGAAGGGGAGCTGCGCGCCGTGGAGGAGGTCCTGGACCAGGTTCGTCGCCTGGGGGCGGATACCAAGTTCCAGGCGCTCGTGGAGGATCTACGCGCACTCCTGGCCCAGCGCGACCGCGTCGCCATCTTCACCCACTACACCGACACGATGGACGCCATCCGGGAGCGCCTGGTCGGGCTCTACGGGCGGCGCCTGGCGTGCTACTCCGGTCGAGGCGGGGAGCGGTGGGACGGCGCCCGGTGGGTCGAGGTCAGCAAGGAGCAGGTAAAGGAGGCGTTCCGCACCGGCGACCTCCAGGTGCTGCTGTGTACCGAGGCCGCGAGCGAGGGCCTCAACCTCCAGACCTGCGGCGTCCTCATCAACTACGACATGCCCTGGAACCCGATGCGGGTGGAACAGCGGATCGGCCGCTTCGACCGCATCGGGCAGCATCACCCCGATGTCTGGATCCGGCATTACTTCGTCGTCGGACCTGGTGGAGAGCCCACCGTGGAGGCTCGCGTCTATAAGGCGCTCGAGGCGCGGATCGGCTGGTTCCGAGCCGTGGTGGGAGAGCTCCAGCCCATCCTGGCCCGGATCCCGTCGGTCATCGAGGAAGCCGTCACGGCCCGGCACGCCGACCGTGCGCCAGTGCTGGACCGGCTCATCGCTGAACTTCAGCACGCGCTCGAGGAGCAGGAGGCCTCCGCCCTTTCGCTGGATGACGCGGCCGAGCCCCCTCCGATCGGCGACGAAGGTCCAGCCCCGCTGACCTTACCCGAACTCGAAGCCGCTTTGCGCACGAGCAGCCTGGGTGGGCGCTTCACGCCTCATCGTGAGATCGCCGGAGCGTTCGAGCTGGACCTGCGCGGCCGGCTGTGGGAAGTTACCTTCGACCCTGCAATCGCGGACGCACATCCCGGGCGCGTGCGGCTGCTCACACCCGGCGAAGCTCTGCTGAACGAGGTCCTTGAGCTGGTCGAACCCCCGGTCGGCCGGCCTGCAGGGCACGGCCTCGTCAGGGTGACGGCGGACCGCGCTGTCCGCTGGTATCGGCCGGGTCCGGATCGCGCCGAGCTCGTGAGCACACTTCGCGATCTGCGTAGCGCGCTCGAGGGCCTTCCATCCGAGGTCACGCCGTCAATTCTGGAACAGGCCACGCGAGAGATCCACAGCGTGACGGAGGCTCAGGCGCACCGCGCTGAGATCCAGACGCGCCGTCACGCGGAGGACCAGCGCGCCGCGCTGGAGGAACGTGCCCGCCTGACGCTCGCCGCTGCTACGGCGTGCCGGATGGTTCTCGACGGGATCAAGGATCTCGAGACAGCCTGGCGTCTTGTGGTCAGTTCGGGTTACCCCTTCGCCGGCCTGGCCAGGCTCGTCGGACAGCCGGCGTCGTCCGACGTGCAGTCCGAGGCGGTCGGGCTGTCGGGCGACCAGGCCCGGCGGCGCCTGGAACGAGCGGCGGAGGTCGCGAAAGAACTACTCCGTACGCTCGCCCGTCCGGGGGATCCAGACGCAGCTGTCTCGGATCCCAGGCCGGAAGCCCGAGTCGAGGTCTACGGCTGGTGACCTGGCGAGCCGAGCGTCGCGCTGGCGTCAGCGGCGATGCGCGGCAAAGGCCAGGCGGGGGACGCTGACCCGTCCCCGGGGGACGCTCCGTCGGCCGAGGCCGCGCCCGACCGCCCAAAGGGTCCAGAATCGTTGACGTGGCTCGCCGTGGCGCGCTCGAAGCGTGATCTGCCCGGCGGCGTCGGAGGGTTGCGCCGGGCCCTCGTAAGATATCTGGTGTCGATCGCAGAGCCGTTGGTTCCGGAGCCCGCGATCAAAGACTGGTCCCAGGTGTCCACGAATCTATAATCAATATCGTGATCGTGCCCGAATGGTCGGCAGCGAGCGAAAGTCGTTTTGACAGTCGTCCCAGGCGCGTCGCGGGGAGGTCGTAGCAGATGCCGAGGATCCAGGACATCGCGAGCAAGGGACCTGATTTGATCGAGATTCCCTCGATCCCGTGGCTCGCTCGCGCGATCAATCCTGGCCTGATTCGAGGGGGTGTATACCTCCTGGCCGGCGAGCCCGGAATCGGGAAGACGACGCTGGCCATTCAGCTGCTCGGAGAGCTGGCGCATCAGAATCGGAAGGTTCTTTATTTGACGACCGAGCAGGGATTGGGTGATCTAAAGCGTGCGGTCAATCGCATTCATGGGCGACCCGGCTTACCCCTGTCACCGGCGATCCTGAACAACTTTTTTCTCGACGACACCGTGGAAGATCTTGACAGCTTGCCGCGGTTTCTGGCGCGACGGGTGCTCACGGCCGGGGAGGAGTATTACGGAGTCGAAACCATCGTCCTGGATTCGGTCCAAGGACGCGGGCTCTCTGCCTCGGCCACGCGGAAGTACCGAGCGCTTTACGAGTTTGCAGAGAATGCGAAGGCGCAAGGTCTGATCACGGTTTTGATCGGGCACGTTACGAAAAAGGGGCAGATCGCAGGGCCGAAGGATCTGGAGCACAACGTCGATTGCATCATGTACGTCCGTCGAGCCTTTCGGCTTCGGCCATTCTTCGTACCCAAGAACCGCTTCGGACCGGCGCTGCTCGATCCTCTCGTCCTTATGATGGATGACCGAGGCCGTCTCATGGAATCACCGCATACGTCGGCCCGAAGCAGTGCGGTCTATGGATATGCCGGAGTCGGAGACGAACTGGCCGAGGGGCAGGCGTCGGTCAGCCTGCCAAGGTACGGAGCCCGCCCCGAACTCAACGCGCCGTTCCTTCCCGGAAAGAAGGTCCGACAACTGCTGAGCGTGTTGAGCAGCCTCAAAGAGGTCGACTTGACCGACCTTTCTTACGAGATCAACTGTTATGTTCCCCGTCAGCAACGATACCGTGAAGAGCTAGATCTGCCGATCGCCCTGGCGTTGCTCAGTTCGTACCTCCACAAGCCGGTGCCGCCCGATACGCTGTTTGTCGGTGAGCTCGACCTCACTCGCCGCGTGCGCCCGCCCGAGCCAGCCTATCTTGCTGCCCTGGCACAGCTCGTCAGCGGGCCCCAGCGGGGCCGAGTGAAGCGGGTCTACATGTCGCGGGAATGCGCGGAGAGATTCGGCGCGATGAAACCCGATGGACAGGGAACGCCGATCGGCCAGCAGATCGAGATAACACCTGTCGAGGACCTGGAGGATCTCTTGCGGGCTCTGTGGCCCGACCTGTTTCCCTCCAGGTGAGAGATGCCGCCGCCGGCGGTGCCACGGACTGCTCACGACTTTATCCTGTATTACTACGCGAAGCTCATCATCGCTCCGGCAGCGGGCGAGAAGGACAATTATCGGTTCATTATGGATCGCTACCGGCGGCTGAAGGACGGCGAGCTGAGAATGTCGGACTATGATCGTGAGATCGAGCGCCAGTCCCAGCAAAGCGGAGCTTGCGCATTCTGCAGACGCCGCGGGCCTACGGCCCCCATGGAAATCATTCCACGTAGACTCGGAGGCCCGGTCGGCGTCCATAACCTCGTGTACGCGTGCGCTGGTTGCCACGAGTCGCGCGGCGACCGGGAACTGTTTGAGTGGTGGTGTGATGTCCTTGGCCGGGACAAGGATGAGCTTCCGCGCATTCCGGCCGGCCTGTTTTTGAAAATGTCGTACGAAAAACATGCGGTCGAGTTCAGGCTCCAGCGGCGGTGTCGGAGTATTCGTGACCTCTGGCCGTGACGGGACAGACGACTAGAAGGCCGCCGTCGTCGCCTACGGCTGGCGGAGCGAGGTCGAGGTCCACCGGTGGTTCTCGGACCTGGCGGCGCACGACAGCTTCCGGCCGCGGGCCTGCCGGCCGGGAGGCACCCACGCCGAGGGCGAGGACGAGCTGAACATCGGCGACATCCAGCAGCGCTGCTTCTGGGGCGACTGGTCGAGTAAACCGATGGCCGTCCCAGGTGGCCCAGACGGCGCTTTCGATCTGCCACTACGACCGCGACGGCCGCGATCAAACGGATCGTTGCGTGCAGGGCTGCTACGAGTGCCTGCTGAGCTACGCCAACCAGTTGGAGGCCCGCTTCCTGGACCGGCGGGCCATCCGCGACTTCCTCCGCCAGCTGACCACGTGCCGGGTCCGCCAGCGGATCGGCTCCCGCAGCCAAGGAGAGCACCTGGGCTACCTCCGCTCTCGCACTCAGTCCGATTTCGAACGGCAGTTTCTCGACTTTCTGGCCGAGCGCGGTCACCTCTTGCCGGACGACGTCTAGAAGTCCATCCAGGAGCCCCGCTGCATCGCGGACTTCTTCTACCAGCCGAACGTCGTCGTCTTCTGCGAAGGTCCCGCTCATGATGCCGCAGATCAGCGGCCTCTTGACGAATACGTGCGCCGCGAGTTGGTTGCGCGCGGGTATCGCGTCATCGTCGTCCGCTGGGACGCGGATCTGGCAGCTTCGGTGCAGGCCTTTCTCGAGATCTTTGGGAGAAGAAAATGAGCGCTTTCGTTGCGTTCCCACAAATTCAGGAGCTGTGGGCACGCAGCATGCCGGAGACTGGCCCTCCGGGCTGTTTAGACGGCCAGGCCTGCGGGAAAAGGCCGGCCAGATTCTCCGGACTCACAGATCTTCGCCCGAGGCTCCCAGGTCAAGGAGATCCTAGCGCGGGGCGAGGGGCCTTTCGATCATATCGGGCTGGCCAATGAAATGCTCTGTTTGACCAGAACCTCGATCCGCTTCAGGTCGCGCTCACCGAACTCGCGCCGAGCACGCACATACTGCGAGTTCCAGAGGCCGGAGTCGCGAACGGTCTGGCTGTAGGCATACTGGCCCAACCACGCGGCGGAGGGATGGCACCTCGGGCACTGGGAGAGGCAGGCGATCAGCCTGGCCTCGAAGTCGTTTCTCTCCCTCATGTCGTCGATCCGCACGCACCTGAAGCGGAACTTCTCGCGTAACAGGCGGGATACCTCAGCCTCAGTCGGACGACACCGCACGCAAGTGTTTGCGCTCTGCTTCTCCCAGTGTCCCTTTCCAGGCGCGGGCTGGAGGCAGGGGTGGTCCGGATCTGCCCGGCGCATGAGGGCGCCTCCGAGAAGCCTCCTGAAGACGCTGCTGTTTTTGGTCCCCGAATAGTGAAGTCGCAGGCGGCTAACCAAGCCATTCTGGCTTCTCGGATGGTTCCCGACTCGGACGACGCGAGGGAGGCCCGTGTGGTCGGAGACCTCGCCGTCCTCGTAGAAGAAATAGAGACCGTTGTCGGGGAGACCGGGTCCTGGCGCGTGGTGCATCGGCAGCGCGTCCAGAAGCGTGTGCAGGGCCGCGCACAGTTGCTCCGAGGTCATGGCAGCCTCTGGAGGCTGCAACCAACACCTTCAGCGATTTTTCTAACGTGTTCGGGGAGAAACGCACCCTGGGATAAGGCGTGCCGCGCGACCCGGCCCCAGCGGCGCGGGCTCACACCGGTGCTGCCTCCTGGCACGTTGACGGCATAGGACTCATAGCCTCTCGTGAGGGCCTCGACGGCCTCGCGGTATCGGTCGCTCAAAAGCAGATAGACATACCTGATCCGCGGAAACGTTGCGATGAACTCGTTCTGAAACCCGCTTCCTCCGAGGGCGTCGCGCCAAAGGAGTTTCACTGAGCGACCGCTAGGTGCCTGGTCCGTGCTGATCAGCTCGTACTCCGGTATCGGGTCTTGGGGCCCTATGAGACCGAACATCGAAGACACGATGAGGAGAGCGCCTCTCGCCTCCGGTGGCTGGTCGACGGGCCAGCCCAAGGCGGAGTAGAGTTGGCCGCAGTACCTTCTCGCCGCCGGCATGGTCGGCTTGTCCGACAGGGCCTGGTTCGTGTCCCAGGCCCGCGCTACTTTCACGGAGTCCCTGCCGGACTTGTAGAACGCGCCAGCTCTCTCTTTGGGCAATTCCGAGTAGAAGCGGACCAGCCCGGCTCTTTCCGCGTGGAGTGAGCGAAAAATGTAGTCATGGGGACCGAGCCGAGAGAAGGGTTGACCGTCGCCGCCGGGTTGCTTCTCGCCTGAACAAGCAGTGATGAAAATGGCCTGAGTCTCGGTAGGTAGGTTCATACTCGTTCCCCGGTTGAGCGGATCATGAATGTCTGCCAGTTCCGAGTTCTTTCGCGCCATCTATCCTTGAGCAGTGAAATCGCCTGGCGTCCGAGGAGCGCGCAGGGCTCGGGCTCCTATCGGGAACCGGCCGCCGACATGATCCCGCTGACGGCTCCGCCCACTCGATCCTCCCGTGAACAGCAGGCCGCAGCGGAGCCGGCGGCCGGAGGGGAGGCCGGCGGCCGCGAGGAGCTCGGCGTAGAGCCGGACCTGGCGGACGTACTCCGGGTAGGCGGCCTCGACGGGGCCGGGGGGCGGCGGGTCGGTCTTGAAGTCGAGCACGTCCACGCGGTCGCCGGTGACGGCCACGAGGTCGGCGTAGCCCGCGATGAGCGTCCCGGCGGGGCCGGGGCCGGCGACGGGGTACTCGAGGCGGAGGTCGGGGCCAGCAGGCCGGGCGAGGCCCTCGGCGGCGCGCGCGGCCTCGGCGACGCCGACGGGCCGGAACCTCGGCCGCGCGGCCTGGCGCGCGGCCGCCTCCCACCGCCCGGCGACCTCGGCGAAGAGCGCGGCGCCGTCGCCGGGTAATGAGCCCCGCCGGAGGTCGAGGCCAGCGCGGTTCACAGTACCCTCCACCACGGCACGGCGAGCACGTCGGGCGCGAGCCATTCGAGCGTGTGGCCGGTATGCAGCAGGAGGCCGGCCCGCGCTTTCTTTCCGTACTCCGTGCGAAAGGCACGCAGATGGGCCGCGTCCGCAAGACGCGGGCGTGCCGTAGCCTTGACCTCCACCGGCAGCAGCCGGCCGCGGCTCTCGATCACGAAGTCCACTTCCTCGCCGCTGGCGGTGCGCCAGTAGCAGAGCTCCGCAGGCTCGAGCCGTGCGTCGCGCCAGGCCAGCAGGTCAGCGAGCACGAGATTCTCGAGATGGGCGCCGGAGGGCTCGTCCCCGCCGGCGAGGTGGAGGGCGAGTCCCGTGTCGGCCCAGTAGAGCTTAGGTGACTTGATGAGCCGCTTGGTGCGGTTGACGGCATAGGCCGGGAGCCGCACAGCGAGGTACGACATTTCCAGCAGGTTGAGCCACCGGTGCACCGTGGGCTGCGGCAGCCCCACGTCACGGGCGAGCTCGGCCCGGTTGAGGAGCTGACCGAGGCGCAGACACGCCGCGCGCATCAGGCGGCGAAAATCGGGCAGTCCGCTGATGGCGGCGAGATCCTGGAGGTCCCGCTCGAGGTACGTCCGCACATAGCCGTCGAACCAGATGCGGCGATCGGCGGCGCTCTTCATGTGCAGTGCCGGCGTGGGAAAGCCACCCCGCTGCGCAAGCGCCGTCCAGTCGGCGGGCTCGGTATCCCGATCCGCGAGCAGGTCGCGCCACTCGGCATCCCGGGCGGCGAGCAGCTCCTCCCACCGGCCGCAGGCGCCGAGCCCGAGCTGCTCGCGACGCGTCATGGGCCAGAGCGTGAGATAGCTCGCCCGGCCCGCCAGCGACTCGGACACACGGCGCATGAGCAGCAGGTTCGCCGACCCGGTGAGCAGGAACCGGCCCGGTGTGCGGCGGCGGTCGATGGCGCGCTTCACGGCTCTGAGCACTTCCGGCGCACGCTGCACCTCGTCCAGCGTCACCGGCTCGCGTCCCTCCACGAGGATGTCAGGGTCGCGGCGAGCTGCGTCCAGGACGTCCAGGTCGTCCAGCGAACGGTACTGGCGCGGGGCCGGGACCAGGAATTGCACGAGCGTGCTCTTACCGGTCTGGCGCGCTCCGGTCACCACCACGGCGGGCATCACGGCCAGGCGGTCGGCAAGGGCGCGGCCGACGACGCGAGGGAGAACCTTCACGCGGTGAATGATAATCATTCATGGCGTGAATGATCAATCAACCACCGGATCCTCCCGTCCCACGTGAACAGCAGGCCGCAGCGCAGCCGGCGGGCAGCCAGGAGGCCGGCGGCCTCGAGGAGCTCGGCGTAGAGCCGGACCTGGCGGACGTACTCCGGGTAGGCGGCCTCGACGGGGCCGGGAGGCGGCGGGTCGGTCTTGAAGTCGAGCACGTCCACGCGGTCGCCGGTGACGGCGACGAGGTCGGTGTAGCCCGCGACGAGCGTCCCGGCGGGGCCGGGGCCGGCGACGGGGTACTCGAGCTGGAGGTCGGGGCCAGCAGGCCGGGCGAGGCCCTCGGCGGCGAGCGCCTGCCAGGCGCGCGCGACGTCGGCGGCGGCTTCCGCGAGGAGCGTCGAGGCGCTGTCGGCGGCGAGCCCGGTGTGCGCGGCGGCGATGCGGACGGCCTCGGCGGGCCCGAGCGCGGGCTCGCGCAGGAGCAGGCCGATGGCCTGGTGGACGGTGGCACCGAAGACGGGACCGAAGCGAGCAGGGCGCAGGGCGGGTGCGACTTCGTCGGCGGCGCGCGCGGCCTCGGC
>DATLYJ010000057.1 GCA_035574915.1 Dehalococcoidia bacterium
ATCGCTCTGGGCGCGGGTCAGGCCAGCCCTGGCTCCAGGCTCTCCACCGGGATGAACGCGGCAAAGGGTAGGTACAGGGTGGCGAAAGCCTGGGGGGTCAGGCGCGGCCTGCACATGAGCGCCCGGACGGCATTCTCGGCCAGATGAGTTGCAACCCTTGCCGAAGCTGCCAGGCCCGCGTTCTCGGGCCGGCCAGGGCCGGCAGAGAATCAGGCTGGTCGCACTCGTGGTCAAGGTCGTCGACCTGCTCGGGCTCCACGTCGTCGTCCGTGAGCTCGATCTCCTCCTCAGCAACCTCGCGGACGATCGCGGCGGTGGTGAACGCTGCTCGAGCCGTCTCGGCCACGGCGAGGAAGAGCCGCTCCTGGAGGGCCACGTCGCGGCCTGGCAGCGCGCTATCGGCTGCCTTGATGGCAGCGGCGATGGCGCGCTCGCCGATGGCGTCATACGCCATCTCCCAGATTCGTAATGCACTTAACCAGTGGGCGTCGAGACGAGCTGCACGCGAGACGAAGCGCTCTGCCAGAGTGTAAGTCAGCTTTACGGAAGGCAGCGGCGGCGAGCCCGGCAGTGACTCCGGTGGTATGACTTCCGAGAACGGGCCATACGCCGCCTCGAAGAGCAACAGCGGGACTGCTTCGAATCCGGCGACTGCGAGCGCAGCCGGGATGATGAGCGCCTGACGAGCGTTATCAAGCCCACGAATCGAATCGGCGATGTGCCGCACCGCATCCTCGACGAAGGATTCCGGGTCGTCTCCGAAAACAAGGTCGATCTCATCCATGAGTTCTTCCACGCCCACGTGCCCAAAGCAGGCGAGCGAAGCTGCATAACGCTCGTCGACCCGGCTCCAGTCGTCGTCACGGAGGGCTAGAGAGCGATCAAGGAACGCCTGCAACTGGGTCCCGTAGGTGCCGAGGCCCTTCCCCGCCACTAGACTGTGATCTCCTCCCCACCGTCGACGCCGATGACATTGCCCGTCATCCAGTAGGTCCGCTCGTCCGCCAGCGCGGCGATGCAGCGGGCGACATCGACGGGCGTGGTGGCGCGGCCGCTGGGATTTGCCATGTTGACCCGCTCCAGCAGGTTGACGCCCTCCGGGATGCGCCGCAGGGCGGGCGTGTCGGTAACGCCGGCCCGGATGGCGTTGGCCGTGACGCCCATGGGCGCGAGTTCGAAGGCGAGTTGCCGTATGTGAGCTTCCAGGGCGGCCTTGGCGGCCGAGACTGCGCCGTAGCTCTTGATGACGCGCGTGGAGCCGGATGAAGTCATGGCGTAGATGCGGCTGCCCCGGCGCAGCAGGCCATGGGCGTAGAGGTCCTGGGCCCAGTAGATAAGGCTGTTGGCCATTACGTCCAGCGTCATCTCCATCTGACGTTGGGTCAGGGCCTCCTTGGGGTTGTCGGCAATTACGGGCTGCAGAGTGCCGAAGGCCAGCGAGTGCAGTACCACGCGCACGAAGGAGCCGGTCTCGGCCGCCTTCGCGGCCATTTTCTCGACCGCCTCCTGACGCTTGGCCGCGTCGGCCGCGTTCATGTTGAAGAAAACGGCTTGGCGGCCCTCGGCGCGAATAGCCTCCATGACCTTCTCGGCGTTTGGCAGCGTCGACCGGAGGTCCAGGTGGACGCCGAAGATGTCCATCCCCGACCGCGCCAGCTCGACGGCCGTTGCGCCGCCGAACCCGCTCGACGCGCCGAGGATCAGGGCCCAGTCGCTCAGCCTGCCGTTAGTCGTCATCTTCTTCGCCGTCCTCTTCTGCTGCGGCCTCGCCCTCCGGCGGCGGAGCCGCCGCCTGGGGCACCGGCCCCTCGAACACGCCCTCCGTCCGCAGGAGGGCCGCCACGAACTCCTTCACGTCTTCGTCCGCGCCCGCCATTTTCGCGCGCACAGCCTGGAAGAGCTTCGTCGTCTCTATCAGGCAGTAGCGCATGGTCTCCGCCGCCACGGCGAGCTCCTCCGCGTACTGCCGCGGCCTGCTTGCGGGCGGGACCTGGCGGTTCCCGTTGACTACGAGGAGGGCCCGCGCCGCTTCCTTCCGCTCCGCGATGTGGCTTTCGAGACGCTGGCGCAGGCGGTAGTGCGCCGCCATGCCGACCTCACCCGAGCTGCCCTCCGTCTCGACGATCACGTATTCGCCCTGGTAGGAGAACACGGCCGGGTCATCCGGACGGGAGAAGGAAGAGAGACCGAGGAGAGAGAGGGCGTCGCGCACCGGCAGGTCCAGGCCGTATTTGCCCTCCTGCCAGAGGATACGCCGGTAACGGTCCAGGGCGCGGTACGCGTTTCGGGCCTGCTCCAGCTCGATCTCGAGGTTCTCCAGCTTGCTCTCGGCCTGGTCCACGCGCTCCTGGGCCTCCTGGAGGCCGGGGACGTCGAAGCCTGAGACCCAGGCCGGCGCGGGGCCCTCCGCGGCGGCAAGGAGGAGGTTGCGCACGCCGGTGACGATCGACCCGGCGAGCGCGGTCCTGTCGGCCGAGCCGAGACGATGCGGCACCGCCGGCAGGAAGACGATGCGGCCGCCACCGACGGCGACATCGAGGCCGAGGGCAGCGCCACCGGGGCTGCGGGCGATGACGCGCGCCCCCTCGCCGAAGCCGGTCGCGCCTTCGGCGAAGATGGCGCGGTACTGGACCAGCTTGCGATGGCGCTCGACGAAGTCGGCGAAGGGATGTTCGTAGTCCGTGGGCACCGCCTCGATGCCGCCTGCCGGCTTGACGTAGTCGGGCCCGTAGCTGGCGCCGGCGGGCGCGGGCAGCCAGTAGTAGCGATGGCAGCCCGTGAAGTTCGCGACCCTCGGGTGCGGCACGTCCGGATAGGCGAAGCAGACGACCAGGCCGCCCCGGGCGAGGAGGCGTTCGGTCTCCGCGGCCCTGCGGCGCAGGAGGTCGGCGAGGCCGACTGTCGTCGCGGTCGTGGGGCCGTTCTCCACCGGCTCCTCGTTGTAGGTAGTGTGGCTGATGCCATCGCGGACGACGCCTTCGATCATCTCGGACACGGCGACGGCCGGGTCGACCACGATCGCGTCGTAGTCGAAAAACGAGAGGGCGTTTGCCCAGCCGTAGTTATCGACCTGCTGGTCGGGCAACGCGATGCCGAGCGAGAGGATCCTCACGCGCTCTCCCCCACGCTAGGCACGCCCCTCGCCGTCCGCACCGAGGTCAAGGCTGCGGAGAAAGCGGCGCAGTTCCGGCGCGATGTCCTCACGCATCAGGCCAACCGTGACATTCGCCGTGATCAGGGACAGAGGGCGACCGATGTCGATACGGTAGCCCTCGAACTCGTAGGAGTACATGCCCTCCTCGCGCGCGAGGATTTGCATGGCGTCGGTGATCTGCATCTCGCCGCCGTGGCCGCGCCCGGCGCGTTCGATCGCGTCGAAGACGGCAGGGGTGAAGAGGTAACGGCCGACTATCGCCAGGCGCCCCGGCGCGGTGCCGCGCGCCGGCTTCTCGACGAGCTGGCGCAGGCGCAGCACGCCCTCGGACACCGGCTCGCCGCTGACAATGCCGTACTGGTGCGTAAGCTCTTCCGGCACCTCCTCGACCGCCACGACGCTGCATCCGTACTTCTCGAAGCACTCGATGAGGCCGAGGGCGACGGGCTTCGGCCCGAGGATGACATCGTCCGGAAGGAACAGCACGAAGGGGTCGTCGCCAATCAGGTGTCGGGCGGTGAGCACCGCGTGGCCGATGCCACCCATTTCACCCTGGCGGACGTAGGCGAAATTGGCCTGGCTGGAGATGGCTCGCAAGCGCTGGGCGCCCTCGTAGTCGCCTTTCGACTCCAGTAGCTGCTCGACGTCGCGCGAGCGGTCGAAGTAGTCCTCGACGGCGCGCTTGCCGATCGCGGTGACGATGATGATGTCCTTGATGCCGGCCGCCACCGCCTCTTCGACGGAGTAGTGGATTACGGGCTTGTCGACGAGGGGCAGCATCTCCTTCGGCTGGGCCTTGGTGACAGGGAGAAGCCGCGTGCCGTACCCCGCGGCGAGTATCACTGCCTTGCGGACGTTAGCTTGCCCCATGCCGGCAGATGAAGGCAGAACACACCTCTACACAATGCGTAGTCGCGGGGCCAGCCCGATTCTAGCACGGGGTCCCGCGGAGACCTTCGCGGGCAGCGGAGGCGCGGTCAGCCCCAGATCCGCCTGAGCCGCTCGGCCTCAGCGCGGCCCTGGCGCAGGCCGCTCTCGGCCGCGCGCGGGTTCTGGCGGGAGTCCATGAGGTTCATGCCGAAGGCCTCGCGCGACTCGCTATCAGGGGTGATCAGCTCAACGGCTTTTGCGCCGGCTTCCCGGAGCGTGGCGATCTCGGCCTCGATGCGCTGGCGCGCAAGCAGGGCCCGCGGGTCGTCCGAACCTTCCCCGCCGCCAACGCTGATGATCAGCACGATCTCGGCGCCCGCGGCAAGGTCAGCGTTGCTCGCCGAGCGGATGCCGCCGTCGTAATAGCGCCTGCCGTCGATCGTGACCGGTGGGAAGATGCCGGGCACAGCGCAACTGGAGGCAACGGCCCGGACAAGCGGGACTCCCGAACTTCTGTCCCAGACGACAAAGCGTCCAGTGAGCGCATCGATAGCCGTGCAACGGAAGTCCTTCTCCGGCCAGGCGTCGGCGATGCCGCCCCGAAATCCAGCCACGAACGCCTCCTCGTCGCCGGTCTTCGCGGCGAGGGCGAAGGCGCCTACCTCTCGCAGCCTCTCCTCCAGCGGGCGGTCAGCCTGCCAGGCCCTTGCCATCACCTGCATCAGGCCCGAGAGGTCCGGAGCTGATGGCCGCTCACCCTCGCGGCCGGCCGGCCCGCCCTCGCGGTCGCGGCGGGCGAGCTGACCCGCGAGCATCTCGGCCGGAGCGCGTCCGAGCGCAAGCTGTGCGCCGACAACCGATCCCGCCGAGGTCCCGATGATCAGGTCTGCATCCCTGAGGTCGATCCCCCGCTCGGCCAGCCCGGCGGCGACGCCTGTCTCCCAGGCGATGCCCACCGGTCCGCCGCCACTCAGAACCAGCGCTCGCTTCGCCACTTTCAGCCTCCGGCCAGTACTGCGCCTACGATAGCGGACAGGTGCCCTTAACCCGAAGGCCCGGTGCCGCTCTCGCTTGACGGACAGAACACATGTGCTATCATCGTCGCCGTCCTATGGCGACCGAGTACCGCGAGGAGCCGTGCAAGACGGCGCTCAATCGCGTCCAGGGAATGCCATTCGCATGGTCCCTTAACCCCTACATGGGCTGCGCCCACCAGTGCACGTTTTGCTACGTCCGCGCCTTCGAGCGCCGCGCGGACCGGCCCTATGACGGCCGCTACGGCGCCTCGATCCGGGTCAAGGTCAACATCCCGCAGGTCCTGCGCGCGGAGGTGGCTCGGCGCTCCTGGAAGCGCGAGCCGGTGGCGATTGGCGCGGCGACAGACCCCTACCAGCCCGCGGAGGGCAAGTACAGGCTCACCCGTGGCTGCCTGGAGGTCCTGTGCTCCGTCCGCAATCCCTTCAGCATCGTCACCCGCGGGCCCATGATCGTGCGCGACATCGATGTGCTGCAGGAAGCCTCCCGCCGGGCCGACGTGCAGGTGAACTTCTCGGTGCCGACGCTCCACCTCGAGGTGTGGCGGCGCACCGAACCGGGGACGGCCCCTCCCCGCCAGCGGCTGCGCGCCCTGCGCGCGCTGATCGATGCCGGAGTGAAGGCCGGCGTAGGGATGGCGCCGATCCTGCCGGGGATAAGCGACAAGCCGGAGATGCTGCGCGAGGTCGTAATGGCGGCAAGGGACGCCGGCGCGGCTTTCCTGTGGGCGAACGTCCTCTATCTCAAGCCGGGCACGCGCGAGCACTTCCTCGAGAACCTGGCGCGCGACTGGCCGGAGATGCTGGACCGCTACCTGCGCCTCTACGCCCGCCCCTACGTCCCCAGGGAAGTCGCGGAGCCGATACAGGAGCGAGTCCGGCTCCTGCGCGGCGAGTACGACATCGCCGACCGGCGGCGGGAGCCCCTCGCGCCCGCGCCCGGCGCGGAGCAACTGGCGCTATTCGGCCTCTAGGATGGCCGTGGCGAGCGCTGAGCTTGCCGGCCACTGCGGAAGTGGCATGACCTCGCCGGCCGGCCGTGCCCGCGTCTAGCCGCGCCCGAAGCTGGAGATCTGCGTCTCCTTCTGGGTGATGAACTCCAGCAGCGCGGGGCGGCCCTCCTGCGTTGCCTGGATGCCGCGTTTTATCGAGGGCACGATCTGGTCGGGCGTAGTCACGCGCTCGCCGTAGCCGCCGAGGGCGCAGGCGAAGTCCGCGTAGTTGCCGCTGATGTCCGTCGAGCGGTACTTCTCGGTCGAGACCGGCATGACCGGTAGCTCGATGGCCATGGAGAAGTTGTTGAGCAGGATGGACAAGATCGGGATGCGCTCGCGCGCGGCCGTTTCGAAGTCCATGCCCGTCATGCCGATGGCGGCGTCGCCCCAGACGTTTATGCACAGCTTGTCGGGACGGGCGAGCTTCGCGCCCATGGCCAGCCCCAGGCCGTAGCCGAGTTGCGTGGTCTTGCCCCAGCCGATGTAGCTCAGCGGCGTCACGGAGGGCCAGAAGGGCGAGAGTTGGTCGCGCGGGCTGCCGGCGTCGTGCGTGATGATCGTGTTGCGGACGTCGACCGTCTGCATGAGGTCGCGGATCACCCGGTACGGCGAAAGCGGCACCTCCTCGGAGTTCAGCTTCGGCGACCAGGTCTGCAGCCACTCGTCGCGGCAGCGGTCGATTTCGGCTTTTATGGCCGCCGTCTTGCCGCGCGGGCGGCCCTTCAGGCGCTCCCGCAGTTCGGCGGTTAGCGCCTGCAGGGTCAGCCTGGCATCGCCGACGAGCGGGTACTTCGTGGGGATGTCCTTGTTCAAGTCCGTGGGGTCGACAGTGTTGTGGATGTAGGTCTTGTTGGGGGAAAACTGGATGCCGTAGCTCGTGCGGCTGAAGCTGCAGCCAATGCCGCAGATCAGGTCAGAGGCCTGGAGGAAGTCCCAGACCGGCTTCGGCAAGGAACGCCCGCCGGAGCCGAGGGACAACGGGTGGTCTTCGGGGAAGGCGCTCTTGCCCTCCAGGCTGGTCGTTACCGGCGCCTCGAGCAACTCCGCGAACTCGCGCAGCTCGTCCCAGGCCTCGGCGTAGTGGACCCCCTGGCCGGCGTAGATGACCGGTCGCTCGGCGTTCGCCAGCGCCTCGGCCGCGCGCGATATGTCGGCCGGGTCGGGGGCATAGCGGGTTGCGCGCACGGGTTCGTACTTGAGGCCGTCTTCGGTGCCGGGGACCTCCTCGCGCCAGACATCGGCTGGCACCTCGATGAGCGCGGGGCCCGGCCGGCCGTTGCGGACCTGGGTGAAGGCGCGGCGCATAGCCTCGACCACCGCGGCCGGCGTGAGTACCTGCTCCGACCACTTCGTGACGTTGCGGTAGTTCAAGGTGGAGTTGAAGTTCGGATACACATGCGTCAGGTGGCGTCCGTAGCCGGCGGGGATGAAGACCAGGGGCACGGACTCCGAGAAGGCCTGGGCGATGCCGCCGAAGGCGTTCTCTGCCCCCGGCCCGTTCTGACAGGCGAAGACGCCGACCTTCTTGCCCGAATTCAGGCGGCTGTAGGCGTCCGCCATGTGGATGCCGGTGCGCTCCTGCCGGACGATGATCGTGCGAATGTCGATCTGGGCGCAGGCCTCGATCAAGGCGTTCACCGGATAGGCAACGAGGAACTCTACGCCCTCGCGCTTCAAGACTTCGGCGATTACGTTCGCGACTCGCATTGCCACCTGCCTCGTTGTGCGGAAGACCTTACGCGGGGACTGGCCGCATTGTAGAGCACGCCAGCGCGACCGATTCCAGGGCGCCTCCCGGCCTTCAGGCGCCGCGCTGGTGAAGGTAAACTGACACGGGAGCCATGACGACACCCAACATCGACCTCGAGCACCTTCTCGCCTCGGCGCCTGACGGCATCCTCATCGCGGACGAGAAGGGCGAGATCGTGCTGACCAACGAACAGGTGTCGCGGATTTTCGGATACGAGCGAGAGGAGCTGATCGGCCGGCCGGTGGAGCTGCTGATGCCGGAAGCGCGGCGTGAGGCCCACGTGCTGCACCGCGAGCGTTACTTCGAAAAGCCCACCACCCGGCCAATGGGGCTGCACCTCGACCTCGTGGGCCGGCGTAAGGATGGCGAGGAGTTCCCCGTCGAGATCAGCCTGAGCCCGTTCGTCAGTGACGGCCGGCGCCTGGTGACGGCCGTGATCCGCGACGTCAGCGAACGTCGCCGCCTGGAGCGCGAGCGCGAGCGCCTGCGCACCGAGCTCGAGACGGAGCGCGAACGACACCGGATAGGCATGGACCTGCACGACGGGATCATGCAGGCCATCTACGCCGTGGGCCTTACGCTCGAGCTGGCCGCGGAGGACCTCGCCGCCAATCCGGAGGAAGCGCGGGCCAACATGGAACGGGCGATCGACCAGCTGCACGGCGTCGTCCGCGATATCCGCAGCTACATCTTCGACCTGCGCCCCCGCGAATACACCGGTGACCTGGGCCCCGCAGTCGCGAACCTGGCGGCCGAGTTCCGGCAGAACTCCCAGATCGAGACGCTCGTGGACGTCGGCGCCGACCTCGGCGGTGTCCCGGACGAAGTCGGTGTTGCCCTCTATCACGTGACGCATGAAGCCCTGAGCAACGTCCGCAGGCACGCCCGCGCCCGGTCAGTGCTGGTGGGACTGGAACGCAACGGCGGTACCCTGCGCCTCCGGGTCAGTGACGATGGCCGCGGCTTCGACCCCACCGCGGAGCGAGGCCAGACGCACCGTGGCCTGCGAAACATCGCCACCCGCGTCGCGGCCGCCGGCGGAACGCTGGAGGTCAAGAGCGCGCCCGGCGCGGGCACGACCATAATCGTCGAGGTACCGCTGCCCGAGAGTCCCGCCTGAGCCTGCGAAAGGGCCGTTTGGCCATGTACCTGGCCTCCGCCCTCAGGCACTCTACAACGCACGGCCCACTGCGTGGCCGCGGGGTGATCTCTTGGCCCGGAAAGCTCTCATCGTCTGCGCCAACCCCGTTGCCAGAGAGGCGATCCGTAAAGCCCTGGCCGGCCGGCTCAGCGTCGACCTCGCGGCCGAGGCCGACTCGCTGCGCGCGGGCCTGCACGAAGCGCGCGAGACCCAGCCCGAGTTCGCGATTGTCGCGCAGCGCCTGCAGGACGCCTCGGACATCATGGCGCTGCGAGACATCCGAGACGCCGCGCCGGCCGCGAAGGTCGTCGTGCTCACCTGGTACGCGGTCGAGCGCGACTGGCTGGCCGCCCTCCTGGCAGGAGCCTCCGCCTGTCTCCTCATGGAGGTGCGGATGCTGACCGCGTTGGCAGATGTGCTCGAGCGCGTCGCGGCAGGTGAGAACCTGATCGCGGAGGAGCGCGGCGAACACCTTGCCCGCGTCACGGCGGCGCTGGCATCGGACGCCTCCGACTTCGAGCGCGAACTACTGCGCCGCATCTGTCAGTTGGAGACGGACGCTCGCATCGCCGAGGTTACGGGCGTGCCCATCGCCGGCGTCAAGGCAGGAGTGGAGGCGCTGGCACGGCGCTTTCTGCCGCTGACGGCGTCTCGCTGACACCTTCACGCAATTTACGCCTGCTGACGCATCGGCATACCATCGGATCATGCCGGCCCGAGAAAGCACGGCGCGCGCGCCCACGGACCGGGCTCTCCAGCGTTACCGCGAAAAGCGCGATTTCACCAGGACGCCGGAACCGCCCCCCGGCAGCGCCGATGACGCAGCGAAGAACCTCGTGTTCGTCGTCCAGCAGCACGCCGCGACGCGCATGCACTGGGACTTCCGCCTCGAGGTCGATGGCGTCCTGAAGTCCTGGCCGCTGCCCAAGGGGCCTTCTCTCAACCCCAGGGACAGGCGCATGGCCGTAATGGTCGAAGACCATCCCTACGAGTACCGGAACTTCGAGGGCGTGATACCGCGGGGCGAGTACGGCGCCGGCCAGGTGATCATCTGGGACGAGGGCACCTACACGCCCGACGAAGGCGGCGTGTACTCCTGGGACAACAAAGAGGAAGGCAACCGTCGCATGCGCGAGGGCCTCGAGAAGGGGAAGCTGTCCTTTACCCTGCGCGGCCACAAGCTCAAGGGCTCCTTCACCCTCGTGAAGACCCGGTACGACAAGAACTCCTGGCTGCTAATCAAGCACCAGGACGAGTACGCGACCACCGGGGACATCCTCGAGGAGGACCGTTCGGTCCGCAGCGGCCTCAGGATCGAGGACTTGAAGGAAGGGCGGCTGCCCGGCGGCGGACGCGGCGCGGAGCCGCATCCGGCGGCGAAGAAGACGCCGTTCCCGGATAGCCGCAAGGAGCGGCCCATGATGGCCACGCTTGTCGACCGGGTCTTCGACCGGCCCGGCTGGCTTTGGGAGCCCAAGCTCGACGGCATCCGCGCCCTCGCCTTCATCCGCGACGGCAAGGTGGAGCTCCGCAGCCGCCGCGGGCTCGACTGCACGCGCCAGTACCCCGCCCTGGCAGCGGACCTGGCGCGCCAGCAGGGCCAGCCCCTCGTGCTCGATGGCGAAATCTGCGCCCTGGACGAGGCCGGCGTACCTCGCTTCCAGCTCCTGCAGCCGCGCATCAACCTGACCCGCGAGCACGACATCGCGCGCATGGAGGCGGAGCTACCGGTCGTCTACTTCGTCTTCGACATCCTGTACGCGGAAGGCTGGGACCTGCACGGCGTACCCCTGAGAGACCGGAAGGCGCTCTTGGGGCGCTACGTGGCGCAGGGCCCCCGCATCAAGCTTGTCAGCTACGTCGCCGACGACGGCCCCGCGATGGAGGCGGCCTCGCGCGAGTTGGGCTTCGAGGGGGTGGTCGGCAAGCGCGCGGACTCGCGCTACGAGCCGGGCGTGCGCAGCAAGTCGTGGGTCAAGGTCAAGAGCGTGAATGAGCAGGAGTTCGTGGTCGGCGGTTACACGCCGGGCGAAGGCTCACGCAGCAAGTCCTTCGGGTCGATAGCCGTTGGCTACTGGGACGACGGCAAGCTCATTCATGTCGCCAACGTCGGCAGCGGCTTCACGGACGCCACGCTGGCCTCGACGCTCAAGCAGCTGCGAGATCTGGAGACCGATGAGAAGCCCTTCGCGAACAGAGTCGAGGGCAAGGTCGTCTGGGTGCGGCCGGAATTGGTCGCCCAGGTGAAGTTTCAGGAGTGGACGGCTGACAACCACCTGCGCGCGCCCGTCTTCCTGGGCCTGAGGCCGGACGTTGACCCGCGCCAGGTGCGCAAAGAGGCGCCAGCGCCGGCAGCGGCGGCCATCGAGGTCGTCGAGGAGCCTGCAGGCAGGAGCGAAGACGGCCTGGAGGAGGAAGTACGAGGCGTCCTGGCCCAAATCGACGCCGCGGCAAAGCGCGACGTTGTGGTCGAAGTCCAGGGCGAGCGCGTGAAGCTGACGAACCTCGACAAGGAGTTCTGGCCGGCTTACCGCGGCTCGGCGGCGACCGGCACGGAGGGGATAGAGCACCCGCCGCTCACCAAGGGTGACATGATCCGGTACTACGTGAAGGTCGCCCCCTGGCTGCTACGCCACCTCAAGGACCGGCCGCTGACTCTCACCCGCTACCCTAACGGCATTACCGGCTCGCTCTTCTACCAGAAGCACTACTCGCAGCCGATCCCGCCCTTCGTGGAGACCGTCGACATCTGGTCGGAGCACAACCAGGAGAACGGCACCTACCTGATGTGCAACAACCTGCCCACGCTCATCTGGCTGGCGCAGATCGCGGACCTCGAGATCCACGCCTGGATGTCACGCATCGACCCGGAGCCGGACGCCCACGGCCGGAAGCTGGCAGCGCGAGGGTCGAAGCAGGAAGCGCGGGAGTCCATCCTCAACTTCCCGGACTACATGGTCTTCGACCTCGACCCCTACATATACTCGGGGGCCGAAAAGAAGGGCGCCGAACCAGAGTTCAACCGCCGCGCCTGGGAGAAGACCGTCTCCGTGGCGCTGGACTTGAAAGCGCTCCTGGACCAGTTGAAGCTGTCGTCCTTCGTCAAGACGACGGGGAAGACCGGGCTGCACGTCTACGTCCCCATCCGCCGAGACTTCACCTACGATGAGGTGCGCGAGTTCACCCGGACGCTAGGCGTCTACCTGGTGCAGCAGCGTCCGGCTGACATCACGATGGAGTGGGACACCACGAAGCGCAGAGGCAAGGTCTTCTACGACTACAACCAGAACACGTTCGGGAAGCAACTGGCGGCCCAGTACTCGCTGCGGCCAACGCCCTGGGCCGGCGTTTCGATGCCGGTGCTCTGGTCCGAGCTGCCGAAGGCGGACCCGCTCGCGTTTCGGATCGACTCCGTGCCGGACAGGCTCGCAAGGTCCGGCGACCCCTGGCGGGATATCCTCGATTTCAAGAACGACGTGTCGAGGCTGCTCGCGGGCTAGCCTTCGTCTCGGCTGTCGGCTCTCGGCCATCGGCCGGAGACTCGATGCGCTTTCATACGCTCAAGCCTTCGCGGGAGCATCTCTCTGCTCTCTGCCTTTTGCTCTGTGCTCTCCGCCCTCCGCCCTCTGCCCTCTGCACTCTGCACTCTGTACCCTTTGATCCGTGGAGCCCCTGTTCTTTGCATCCCCGGAGGAGTTCCGCGCCTGGCTTGGCGCCAACCACGAGACGGCGCAGGAGCTTTGGGTGGGCTTTCACAAGCGCGGGACGGGCCGGCCAAGCCTCACGTGGCCGCAGTCGGTCGATCAGGCGCTGTGCTTCGGCTGGATCGACGGCATTCGCAAGAGCCTCGGGCCGGAAGCGTACGTCATACGCTTCACGCCAAGGCGGCCGGACAGCTTCTGGAGCAACATCAACCTCAAGAAGGTGGAGGCCTTGATCGAACAGGGACTGATGCACCCTGCGGGCCTTCGCGCGTTTGAGGCGCGCAAGGAGGCGCGCTCCGGCGCCTACTCGTTCGAAAACCGCCACATTCAGCTCGCGCCCGCGTTCGAGGCCGAGTTCAGGGCGAACGAGGAGGCCTGGCGCTGGTTCGAGTCCCAGGCTCCCTGGTACCGCCGCACCGCCGCCTTCTGGGTGATGAGCGCCAGGCGCGAGGAGACGCGCCGCAGGCGGCTCGTGACCCTGATCCGCGACTCGGAAGCGGGACGGACAGTGGGTCCCCTCACCCGCCCCGGGGCGGGGCAATAGAGTCCCGGCGACCGCCACTGTTACGTCCCAGTTAGGCTGCCAGGGCTGCGCCGGAGCCGGCCTGGACCGGCTTTCGCTTACAATGGGAAGCCAACGGTCTGCAGGGCGGCGAGGTTCGCGCCCGCGGGCCGGGAGGTGGGACATGCCAAGGCCACTATGGAAGGGCGCGATCAGCTTCGGGATGGTCACCATCCCCGTCAAGCTTTACTCCGCTACCGACGAAAAGGACGTCCGCTTCAACCAGCTTCACAGGACGGACCACTCTCGCATCCGCCAGAAGATCTTCTGCGCCGAAGAGGACATCGAGTTGGACCGGGACGACATCGTCAAGGGCTACCAGATCGCCCCCGGACAGTACGTTGTCCTCGAGGACGAGGACTTCGACAAGGTGCCCGTGAGCACCACTCGCACCATCGAGATCGCGCAGTTCGTGGACCTGAGCGAAATCGACCCCATCTACTACCAGAAGACCTACTATCTCGAGCCGGACGAGGTCGGGATGAAGCCGTTCGCGCTCCTGATGGCGGCCTTGAACGAGAGCAAGCGCGTCGCCATCGCCAAGATCTCGATGCGGCAGAAGGAGCATCTCTGCACGCTGCGCGTCTACGAGAACACGATCGCCCTCGAGACCATGTTCTACGCGGACGAGGTGCGCTCCACGGCGGACCTCACCGTGCCGGGCGAGGACGTGCAGGTGAGCGAGCGCGAACTGCAGATGGCCCGCTCCCTGATCGACATGCTCACAGAGGAACTGGACCTCACCCAGTTCCGGGACAACTACCGCGAGGCGCTGCTGGAGGTCATAAGGGCCAAGGCCCAGGGCCAGACGATCGAGGCGCCGCAGCCTGCCGTCGCCAAAGTCACGGACCTCATGGAAGCGCTGCGGGCAAGTGTCGAGGCAGCGAAGGCGCGCCGCCAGGCTTCAGCGCCAGAGAAGGCGGAGGCTCCACGCCAGGCGGAAGAGGAAGACGAGCTCTCGACGCGGAGGAAGGCCAAGCGGAAGGCGAGCTAGGCAGCGCGGGATAGCCGCGCCCTCCTAGCGGCCGACGCAGTAGTTACGAGTGGTGCCGACGACCCGGTCGCAGTAGAGCTTCCGGATCGCGGGCTGCTTGTCCTCCGGCGCCAGTTCCAGGATGCGGGCCAGGAGTTCGTTGTCGTTGTAGGTCTTGGTGCGCAAGGCCTTTACCGTGTTGCTGAAGGCCTCCGGGCCTACCGTTTCGAAGATGGCATTTAGAAGGAGCAGGCCGCC
The DNA here is from genome assembly GCA_035574915.1 of Dehalococcoidia bacterium. NCBI lineage: Bacteria > Bacillati > Chloroflexota > Dehalococcoidia > Dehalococcoidia bacterium. The sequence goes on from DATLYJ010000057.1 coordinate 14,442, forward strand.
AGCCTGCTCCAAGACCCACTGGCCAGTCGTGTAGTACCCGTAGTTGTAGACATCCAACCAGACTGCCCTGGCTGGCGCTGTCCGGGCGACGCCGCGTATGAAGCTGGACAGATCGCCTGTAAGGTATTCATGGGTGACGTACGCCAGGCCCTCTTCGAACCAGATAGGGAAGAGGCCGTAGACGGTCGCATGGGTGAGTTCGTGCACCAACACGCCAGGCGTCACTGAGCCCGGGGCGACCAGGAGAAACTCATTCTTGAACGAGGCGCCCTCGTAATAGTCCTCTATCTCGGGGGTTACCTCGATGTAGAGGAAGGCGTACGGATACTTGCCGACCATTCCCTCCACCCGCGGCAGGTTCGCGACCGCGATGTCCAGCGCCTTGCGCCCGAGGGCGGGATCCTTGGCCGCGGCTATGACCATGACCTCGCCTGACTCGGGAAGCAGGGCGGCATCGAACAGACGGTGCCGGAGCGTCGAGGCGGCGGACGCCCCGACGAGAGGCGCCTTCTGCGTAGTGAGGGAGCGTTCGTAAGCCTGCACCACACCACGGAGGCCTTTCGCCTCATAGTCGTCCAGGCCATCGAGGTACCAGGCCTGCTCGGTCGCGAACTGGAACAGGTCGCTTACCGACCTCTGCTCGCCCTGCGCCCGGGCCGCCTGCTCGCACTTCAGCAGCCAGGAAAGCAGGTCGAGCTTTTCCGGCGTCAGTTCCTGGTACCAGGGTTGGGCGCGGACCAGGTCGGCGAGGGGCTGGGACATGCGCGGGACGAACTGGGCCTCCGCCTGCTTCAGCAGGCCCTGCGAGACAGGGGTTGGCGCCGCGGTGGGCCGAGGCTCGACGGCAGCGGCTGAGCCCGTCTTCGAGTCAGCGCCCGTCCCAACGTAGAGGAACGCGCCCGCCGCCACCGCTGCCACCACGAGCGCGCCCAGGGCGTACATCCACCACGAGGACGCCCCGCCGGCGGCCGCGGCCGGTGCGGGCTGCGGTTCCGGCGGCAGCGCGTCCGGGTCTTCGCGGATTATCCGAATCATCTGCTCTCATAATCGGTAGCGATAGGCTCGGCTGTAGATTTTTTGGCCTGCCCGGGGCGCGACTCGATGGGATTGTCATAGGCCTCGGAGCCGGACATTGGCCTGCGGGCGAAGCAGTGCTTGCAGGCCCGCCAACCCCGTGGTATATACTGAACCATATGGTTCAGTATAGCTCCAGCCGCTTCGATTCGTCATTCGGCGCCCTCTCCGACGCAACGCGGCGTGGCGTCCTGGAGCTGCTTGCGCGGACGGACGCCTCGATCACGGACCTTGCCAGGAAGTTCCACATGACCCTTACGGGCATGAAGAAGCATGTCCGCGTCCTGGAACAGGCGGGGCTCGTCACCACAGAGAAAGTCGGCCGCGTGCGCACCTGCAAGCTCGGGCCGCGCCAACTCGAAGAGGAGGCGGCATGGATCGAACGGTATCGGCAGCTCTGGGCTGCACGCTTCGACGAACTGGATAAGGTCGTTGAGGAGCTGAAACGGCGGGAAGAAGGTTGATGGTCACAACGAGAGAAGGGAGCCAACCTATGAAAGACCAGACGACGACAGAGCGGGAGTCCGAGCGCGCCCTGGTGGTCACGCGAACATTCAATGGCTCTGCACGCATCCTGTTCGAAGCGTGGACGCAGCCTGAGATGTTCAAGCGTTGGTGGGTGCCGAAGTCAAGCGGCCTGACGCTGCTTACCTGCGAGATGGATGTCCGTGTTTGGGGGCGGGTACCGGCTGGTTTTCGCCGGGGACCCGGAACCCATCGCGTTCTTCGGCAGATACCTCGAGGTGACCCCGCACTCGCGCCTCTCCTGGACCAATGATGAGACCCCGGATGGCGCCATCACCACCGTGACCTTCGAAGAAAGAGGCGGCGAGACACGGGTCGTCGTGCACGACCTCTATTCCTCGAAGGAAGCACTCGACGCCGCCATCTCCTCCGGAAGTACGGGTGGGTTCAGCGAGGCGTTCGAGCAACTCGACGAGCTTCTTGTCACCCTGGGCGCGAGCGCGCGGCCGCTGGACTCCTAGTTCGTACGCGCCAACGCCGGACCGCGCTCCGCGGGTGATCGCGCGCTGGAGTCGTCGTCCAGAGTCAGCCCGCCGCTGCGAGCCAGTCCGTTAGGCAGGAATTGATAGACGCGTATACGGTCTTTTAACTTGCCTCCCTCTTAGATGCTTATGTAACCTCTTCGCGATATGAGAGATGGTCCTGCAATCAACGACATGGGTAGCGGTGGTATGAGCCGGCGCGCCTTCATCGGCGCCGCGGCGGCCGCCGGTGTCGGGGCTCTGCTTGGAGCAAGGGGGTTTGGGGCGCCGTCCGCGTCCGCGAGCACCAGCGCCGAAGGGCCGCGCCACCTGGTCTGGGTCTGGCAGTTCTCCGTCGACGGCGCGCCGAACGTGGTCGGGGCGAAGCTGCGGGAGCATAACCTGGGCATTCTCCTGAAGACGCACGACGGCGTCGAGTGGATGTCCGAGTACGACAAGTCACCCTACGCGGTCAGCGGCCCCCGGCAGATCGAAACTCTCGTCCGCTACTACGAGGACGCGGGTGTGCCGTTCCACGCCTGGTGCGTGGTGAAAGGCATCGACCCGATTCGTGAGGCGCGCATGGCGGCGGACGTGTTCGCGGCCGGCGCCCGCAGCCTCTTCCTCGACCTCGAGCCGCATGACGGGTTCTGGCGCGGCACGCCCGCGGACGCGATGACCTTCGGCAACGAACTGCGGCGCCTGCAGCCGAACGGCTGGGTCGTGACGTCGATCGACCCGCGGCCCTGGGTGCTGGCCCGCGTGCCGCTGATGGAGTTCGCGTCCTTCAGCCAGTTGCTGGCGCCGCAGCAGTACTGGCGCACCTTCAACACGCAGCCGAACTACGACCGCTTCGCCCAGGCAGGCATGCCGGTGCCCCCGGGCGGCATCACGCCGGAGTTCCTTAACGACGTCAGCAAGACGGTGCTGGCGCCCTTCGGCAAGGACCTCGTACCGGTGGGCCAGGGCGCCACGCCGGACGTCGGGGAGTGGCACCGGTTCATCGAGCACGCCTTCGCTCAGGGCGTGCGCGTCGTGTCTTCCTGGCGCTACGGGGTCTCCGAGCCGTCCGTCTTCACCCTGCTGCGTGACAAGCCGGCCAGACTCCCGCCCGCTCCGCCACCGGGCGAGGCGCCGGTAAGCGCCTTCGAGGTCTACATCGTCCAGCCGGGCGACACGCTGGGGCGGATTGCAGCGATGTTCGGGACAACTGTCGACGCTATCGTGCAGGCGAACAACCTGAGCGACCCCAACCTGATCTGGCCGGGACAGCAGCTCATCATTCCCGTGCCGGGTGGTGGCGGCAGCGGGCCGTTGGTCTCGGCGCCCTCGCCCGCGGCGCCGACGCCCACGACCTACACCGTGCAGCCTGGCGATACGCTCTCCGGGATCGCGGCTCGCTTCGGTACGACAGTGAGCCATCTCGCGAGGATCAACGGCCTCGCCAACCCCAACCTGATCTCCGTGGGCCAGGTCCTCCGCCTGGTTTGAGGCGTCCTGCAGGGCCTCAGGTATGATGCCGAGGGCGTCGACGCCGCCCTCGGAGGCACCAACGGCATGGCTGAAGATGTATCGTTGCCGCTCACGGACCTGCTGCGGCCGCCACTGGACCTCGCCTTGCGGTCCTGGGCGGCGATGGTGCGGGCCGATAACGAGCAGGTCGAGGGCCTGCCGGCCCGGCCGCGCCCCGAGGACTTCTACGCACCGGTCGCCGAACAGTTCCGGGCTGACCCGCGCCGCGCGGACGACATGGTCCTGGATTTCCTTCGTTCGCTCGCCCAGCCGGACGAGACCTGGCTCGACCTGGGGGCCGGCGGTGGCCGTTACTCCCTCGCCCTTGCACTGAGCTCGCGGCGCGTCTACGCGGTCGAGCCCTCCGAGGGGATGCGGGCGGTCCTGACCTCGGCGATGGCAGAGCACGGCGTGGCAAACATCGATGTCTTCGACGAGCGCTGGCCCGGGCCAAGCGCTTGCCCCACCGCAGACCTCGGGCTAATCAGCCACGTCGGCTACGACATCGCCGACATCGGGCCCTTCCTGGACCAGTTCGAGGCGCAAGTGTCGCGCCTGTGCGTCGCTGTCCTCTTCGAAAGGGCCCCGGTGCAGGACTTCGCGCCACTGTGGAAGCCAGTACACGGCGAGGAACGAGCCCTATTGCCCGGCCTCCGGGAGCTGATTGCCCTCCTGTTTGCCCGCGGCCGGGTTGCGGAGGTAACGCTCTTCCCCAGCAGGCGGCCGGTGTTCGAGAGCCTGGAAGCGCTCCATCGCGCGGCCCGCAGGCCTACCTGGGTGCTGGAAGGCACGCCTGAGGACCAGAGGCTGGCGCGGGCTGTGGAGGCAATCGCGGTCAGGGTTGAGGGGGGCTACGCGCTCTCGCCGGAGCCGCGCACGCTCGGTGTCGTGCGCTGGAAGCCTGCGGCCTAGGCCGCGATTTCAGCCACCTCGTCCTCGAAGACCAGCCGGTCGCCGACGCGCGTGTCGGACCTGGCGACGGCGTCCGTGGGCAACTCGAGCGCGTAGTAGGCGCGCAGCGGCGCGGCGACGAACTTGAAGGGCTTCACGCCTTTCCTGACCTTCAGCACCTTCCCCTGCCGGTCCATGAAGATGATGTCGATGGGGAAGCGCATGAAAAGCGTGTGGAGGGACGAACAACTCTTGAAGAGGAGGCCCTGGCCGTCCTCCAGACACTCGCGGCCAAGCAGGCCTTTGACCCGCCGGACCGCCGTGTCCGCAACCTGGATCGCCTCTCCGAGAGTGGTGTCCCGGGTAAGATTGCGGACGATCACTTGCCCTTCACCAGCGTCTCGTACAGCACCAAAGCCGCGGGCCCGAGAATGACTATGAACAGCGTCGGGAAGATGCAGAGCACCAGCGGGAAGATCATCTTCACAGGCGCCTTGTAGGCCTGCGCCTCCGCTCTCTGGCGGCGCCTGACCCGCATCTGGTCCGCCTGCACGCGCAGCACGGTCGCGATACTGGTACCCATCGTTTCGGCCTGGATGACGGCGTTTATGAAGATGGTGAGGTCGGGGATGCCAATCCGTTCCGCCATCTCCTTCAGCGCCTCCCGGCGGAGCTTGCCGAGCGAGACCTCGCGCAGCATGACGCCGAGCTCCTCGGCGAAGGGGCCTTCGACCTTCTCGGCGACCTTCGCAAGGGCGGCATCGAGGCCGAGGCCAGCCTCCACGCACGTCGTCACCAGGTCAAAGGCGTCCGGCAGGCTCTTGACGATTTCGTGCTGGCGGTGGCGCACCCTGTTGCCGAGCCACATGCGGGGCAGGAAGTAACCCATCGCGGCGCAGCCCAGGAAGACCAGCGTCCCCTGGCCGCCAAAGCCTCCCATCGAGATGGCCAGCATCGCCCCCATGAACAGCATCACGCCTTCGACCAGGACCACGGCGAAGAGGAAGCCGCTGGTGGAAACGGGCTGGCCCGCCTGGACCAGCTCTCGCTCCAGGGCGCGCAAGATGGCGCTGGGCAGCATGCTGCCCAGCTTCCGGCCGAGCGCCTCGCCCAGGGGGCCGAAGATGCGCACGGTTATGGACTCGCGCTGATTGACGGGGCCGAAGTTCGGGGCGTACGTCTCGCCGCGGATCGCTGACATCCTGGCCTCGATTGCGCTGGGTTCCCTCCAGGAGAGACCCAGCACAAGCAGCGCGATGGCCCCGAAGACGAAAAGGAGAGCGATGATCAACAGCATCCGCTACACCTCGATCTGCAGGATCTTCCGGATGATCACGACGCCGGTGAGCTCCAGGCAGCCCGCGCCCACGAGCATGATGTTGCCTTCAATGGTGTTGAACAGCGGCGTCATGTAGTCCGGGCTCAGTACGGAGAAGCCCAGGGCCATGACGAAGGGCAGTCCGCCGATGATGAAGCCGGTGAGCATCTGCTGGGCTGTAAGTGTCGCGATCTCGCCACGGATGCGGATCCGCTCGCGCATTGTGTGACTGACGTTGTCGAGGATCTCGGCCAGATTACCGCCGGTGGACTGCTGGATGAGCATCGCCGTGATGACGATATCGAAGTCCTTGCTCCCGCTGCGCTTTGCGAGCGCGCTCAGGGCGGCTTCGTTCGAAGACCCGACGTTGATGTCGTGCAGCGTGCGGCGGAACTCCGTGGCGATGGGGTGCTCCATCTGGCGGGCGGCCAGCTCGAGGCTCTGGATGAGCCCGAAGCCCGCCTTCAGCGAGTTGGATATGAGGCTCAGCGCCTCTATTAGTTGGTAGTCGAGCTTCTTCAGCCTGCGCCCCTTGGCGTATGACACATACAGGGAAGGCGCCATGAATGCGGCTGTTGCCACTCCGGCCATAGCAAGCATGCCAATAGGGCCGCGGCCGAGGATGAAGAGCGGCGCCATGGCGCCGAAGAGCGCCAACATCAGGCGAAGCGCCAGGTACTCCGAGACCGTGAGCTTCAAGTCCGCCTTTTCGAGGTCGTCAGCGACCTTCGAGGTCCAGGCCTTGCCCTGGAGGAGAGAGGCGAGGATGGGCGTGCGGCCAACCTTCGTCGGGCGCAAGGCCTCATAGTCGACGGCTGTCGCCTGCCCGCCGCCGCTTCCGCCTTCACCCAGGATGGCCCCCAGGCGGCGCTCGATGTTGCCGCGCGGATGCGCGGTGGCCTGGTAGATGCCCAGCAGTCCGAAGACCACTGCGCCCATCACGGCTAATGCGGCTCCAAGGGCTACGATGTCCATCAGGCTGCCATCCCGGAGAAGAGATTCGGAGCAAGGCTGACGCCGAGGCTCTCGAAGCGCTCCGCGAACTTGGGCCGGATGCCAGTGGAGCGGAAGTGGCCCTTAACGCGGCCTTCGCTGTCGATGCCTGTCTGCTCGAACTTGAAGATGTCCTGCATGGTGATCACCTGACCCTCCATGCCGTCCACTTCGCTGACTGCCGTCACCTTGCGACTGCCGTCCGAGAGGCGGGCGATCTGGATGATCACGTGGATCGCGGAGGCAATCTGTTCGCGGATAGCGCGCGAAGGCAGGTCCAGGCCGGCCATGAGGATCATGTTCTCGATACGGGCGAGCGCGTCACGGGGGCTGTTGGCGTGGACGGTGCTGATGGAACCCTCGTGACCGGTGTTCATGGCCTGCATCATGTCAAAGGCTTCGGGACCGCGGACCTCACCGACGACGATGCGGTCAGGGCGCATACGCAGCGAGTTGCGCAGGAGGTCCCTCTGGCTGACTTCGCCGCGGCCTTCCAGGCTTGCCGGCCGCGCCTCCAGGGTCACGACATGCGCCTGCTGCAGTCGCAGCTCCGTCGGGTCCTCGATCGTCACGATCCGCTCGGTGTCGGGGATGAAGCCGGAGAGGGCGTTCAACAGCGTCGTCTTACCGGAGCCGGTACCGCCGGAGACGATGATGTTCAGCTTTGCCTGTACGGCAGCGCGCAGGAAGTCGGCCAACTCGCGTGTCATCGTCCCCACGCTGATCAGGTCGTCGATGTTCATCTTGTCCTGGCGGAACTTTCGGATGGTGACAGTCGGCGACTTCGGTGCGACCGGCGGGATGATGATGTTGACACGGGAGCCATCCGGCAGCCTCGCGTCGACCATGGGCGACGATTCGTCGACCCGGCGGCCCAGCGGGGCCAGGATGCGCTCGATGATGCGCATGATGTGCGCGGCGTCGCGGAAGCGGACGGGGCTGAGGTAGAGGCGGCCCTCTTTCTCGAAATACACCGTGTCCGGCGCGTTGATCATCACTTCGGAGATGGACGCGTCGTCCAGCAGCGGCGTGATCGGCCCGTAGCCCAGTATCTCGTCACAGACAGCGGCGATCAGTTCGTCACGCGAGAAGCCGACGACGCCCGGCATCTCCGAGGAGATGATGGCGCGGGCAGCGCCTTCGACGATCTCCCTTGCGCGGCCCTGCTCCGCGTCCAGCTTCGTCGGGTCCAGGTCTTCGATGAGGCGCTGGTGAAGCCGGAACTTCAGCTCATTGAACGCCTCACTCGATTGCAGGAGGGGATTGCGGGCGGCCCCGCGGTTTGGCGGGGGCGCGAACATCGATCGTCTCTGGCCAAATCCTTCGTTCACGCGTTCCTCCCGGAGTCTCGTCTCTATCTGCCGAGCACTCGATCAAGGAAGCCTTTGCGCTCGCGCCTCATGCCGGCCAGGCTATAAGCCATGTCGGTAATGGCGCGTGACGCGCGCGCGTAGGGCTTTGCCAGCACGATGGGCTGCCCGAGTTGGTTGCTGTTGCTGACGGCCACATCGTGCGGGATGCGCCAGTACACCTCGTACTCGAGCACTCGTTCGACGTCCTCAGGCCGCAGGCTGTTCGAGGAGGTGGAGTGGTTGATCACCAGCTTCACCTTGTCCTCCGAAACCGACGCTGCTCGAAGCATTTCCAGCGCCAGCGCGGTGTCCTTGATGCTGGCAATGTCCATGCTGGTGACGAGGAGGATGATGTTCGCACACTCGAGGGCGGTGGCCACGAGCTCGTTGAAGGCGCCCGGCGTGTCGACAACCACGTAGTCGTGGGTCTGCGCTAGCAGGTCAACGATCTTCGTGATGTGCTGCCGGCTCAGAGCGCCCCACTCGGTCGGGTGGAGGGGGGCCGGGAGGATCTCGACGCCGCTCGAGTGGCGCACGAGATAGTCGCCGATGTTCTCGCGGTTGACGCTCTCGATGTTGCGTCCGACGTCCGCGATGGAGAACTCGACCACCACGTCCATCATGATTGCCACGTCGCCGAAGCGAGTGTCCATGTCCACGATGGCGACGGAGCTGTTGCTGTGCCGGCAGAGGGCGCTGGCCAGGTTGGTGGAGATGGTGGTCTTGCCGATTCCGCCCTTGGCGCCGAAGACCGTCAGGACGGTACCCCGCGCCGCCGTGGAGGCGGCGTCACCGAGCAGGCGCGTACGCCGCCGCTCCTCTTGCTCCAGGACGGCGTAGATGGCGCGCGCCAGCTCCTCCGGCCGCGGCGGCTTCACGAGATAGTCGCGCGCACCCGAGACCATCGCCCGGCGGACGGAGCCCGCGTCCGAAAGGCTGGAGTAAACGATGATCGGCGTCTCCGGGAGGGCGTCCGCGAGCGAGTTCATGGTCTGGACGGCCCGGGCGACCGGCTCCTCCATCGCCAGGACGATGACGTCCGGGTTCTTGTCCCTGGCCATGCTGACGGCGTCGATCCCGTACCCGGCTTCACCCGAGACGGTGAAGTGGCTCATCAGCAGGGCGCGGTTCGTGTCCGCGCGGCTATTGACATCCGGGTCTACGACGACTACTTCAAGGTTCTTCGGCAAGGGCTGCCTCCTACGTCTCTTGCCTCGGCCTTATCGGATGAAGGGGTTCGGCAGGTTTCTTGGAAACAGGTCGCTTTCGATCATCGGGTCGATAGGCCTGATCTCCGTATCGTTGTAAGGCCGGACGGAGAGCCGAATATAGCCGTTCTTCTCCGCCAGATAGAGCTTCTGGGCATCCTCCGGGCTCAGGGCCAGGGTGACAGTTATCGCCTCGGGGTTGGGATTCGCCTCGCTGTTTCGGGGGCGATGTCCCGTCGTAGCTTCATTGGAAGCGACGGTATCGACTACCGTGGTCGAGACGGCGAGGACCTCGACGTCCTGAAAGAGTGTGTGGATGAAGTAGGCGCTTGCCTTCTCGCGCGATGATGGGTCACGCGGGTCGCTCTGGAAGTCGATGTCGTACACCACGAGGATGTCGACGTAATCGCCCGGCAGGATAAGCCCCCCGGCGGAGGTAACCTCATCCACCGTAATGGCGATGGCGCGCTTGCCCGGCGGGATGGCGTACGAGAGGGACTTGCTCACAGTGGAACCGGTGCCGGTGAGGGGCACAAGCTTGGTCGAGAGCACCTGCTCGTTGGCGGCAATCGGAAAACGGGTGACCTGGCCAATCACGGCAGCGGTGTCACTGAACGCGGTCGCGCTGACGTCGGCGGCGTTCACGAGCTTCACCTCGACCATCGAGGCGGTGATCTTGGTGCGGGCGGCGATGTCCGACTTGGCGACAACGACAGGCACCTGGTCGCCGGAGCCGCCGCCGGAGCCGGTGTTCCGGGAGAAGGCTACGTAGACGAGGATCGCGCCGATGAGGCCAAGGACGACGGCCATGAGGATGAATCGACGGTTTGTCTGTCCGGGGCTCATAGCTGCGGCGGGTCTGCTCATACCTAACCTCGCGTACTGATGGACTTAGTGGGGATTGCCCTTATGGATAATCGGCAGGCGGCGAATCGGGATTATGCCTGGGATGGCCCAGCGGCCAGAAAAGCGCCATCGATAGGGCCTCCGCAGTGTGGTGTCGCCGCCGCCTCCGCCTGGGCGGGCCCCAAGCGAAGGCGGCGCCGGATGGCCGGCGCCGCCTCATCCAACTCTGACTGAGACCGCTTAGAAAGCCGCGATGATGTCGTCGAAGACGCCGTCGATGCCGCCCGCGAGGGCCGTCAGGGACGCGACCAGGACGATGCTGACGAGAGCGATAATCAGGGCGTACTCGACCAGGGTCTGGCCCTCTTCGCGCTCGGTCCAGCTGGTCAGGCGGGCGATGAGCTCGTTAAGAAACTGCACTTGAGATGTCCTCCTAATTGTTTGCCTTGCGGCTAGAGACTTGGATCGAACTTCGGCATCCGTTCCTTAACTCGGTGTCGCCCCCGGGAGACGCGTTCCATCGCCTCTCGTGTCCCGGCAAGCTGTTCGGTCTTCGTCGGATCCTCTAGGCACTACCTCCATCCCCAGTCAGGCTGCCAGCGACCTGGGAGCCGCCGCGCGCTTCTGTGTTGATATTCGGCAGTTCCCTGATCTCCTGAAGGGACTCTCCTGATTTTTTCGTAGAGCGCCGAAATGCCCGGAAGGGGGCCCGAATGTCAGAGTTGGAGCCGGAGGGTGGCGACTGGTCTAGGCTGCCCGGATCTCGCTTCGCTCCAGGACGCGCGAGTCGTTTGCCTGGAGGCGCAGGAGGCGCAGCTTCATGCGCCGGTGAAATTCCGGGGAAGGGCGCACGTCGCGGCCGAGTGGCCGGATACAGGCAATGATCGTGTCGTTCGCCTTGCTGTTGGAGGAGAGAAGAGTGAGTTTTGCGCGCATGCCGTTCCCGGGTACTCCTGTACTAGCTTTGGTCACCTCTAGATTCGGCAAAGAGCGCCACATCTTTACGTCACGCCTGCATAAGTTTGCGAAGATTTCCCAGGGCCCTGTGCTGGATCACGCGCACGGCGGGAATGCTCTTGCCGATGACCTGGGCGACCTCCCGATAATCTAGCTCCTCGACGAAGCGGAGGATGATCACCTGGCGCTGCTCGTCGCGCAGGCCCAGGATGGCCTGGCGCACGCTGTCCTCGTCGGCGGACTGCTCGAGGGCCTCTTCGGGGTTGCGGTGCAGCTTCTGGTCGATGAAGGTCTCCTCCAGCGTGCCGTGCTCGCGCTTCGAGCGCAGATAGCTAATCGTGAGGTTGTGGGCAATGCGCAGGAGCCAGGCCACGATGGGCGCCCCGCGCTCCTTGTAGCGGTCGATGGCCTCCCAGGCCTTGAGGAAGGTCTGGGCCGTCAGGTCCTCGGCCTCGCGGGCATCGTTCACCAGGTAGTAGATGTGTCTGTACACCCGCACCACGTGGCGGTCATACAGCTCGGCGAAGGCCTCCGCATCCCGGTCAATCGCGCGGAGGACCAGGCGGCGCTCCTCCTCGCGGTCCGGCCGGCGCGGTTCGCTCTCTGGGGGCGAGGATGGCTCCTCCGGGGCGGAGGAAAGGGGTTGCGGGAGTATGGTCATGCGCACGCATCCTTCCTGAAGAAGCATCGGCGCAGGCGTATGGACTCTTAAGTGGTTTTGGCGGCCCTAATCCGAAGAAGCGCCTAGTGGTTCCGCCTCATCGGGGCGGAGCGGCCACAGCTCGCGCATGCGAGGCGGAGGGGCTGGTTCTGGAGCCGGCTCCGGCACAACGTCCAGCTGGAAGACGAGGCGGCAGTGCCCTACCTGGATGTCTTCGCCCGAGTCCAGAAACTGCCAGCCGCTGGTGACGCCTTCGGTGGCCATCGCGGAGAGGGTGGTGAGCTTGTGGTACACAAGGCGCCCGCGCTGGACCCACAGGCGCGCTTCCTCCCCCGCGATGCGGCCTTCGGGGTCGTTGATGATGATGTCGCAGTCGGGCGTGTTCCCTAAGGTCAAGGGACTGGAGCCTATGGCGTATTCGCGGATCGCGCCGAGCTCTCCCGTGCGCACCGCGGCCTCATCCATAACCACGACCCGGCCCAGGGGTTCATCGACGCGCGCCGGAATACTCGGCATAGCCTTCGGCTCCCACTCACCCGGGGGGGAGGACAGAGGCGAAGTCACGTCAGGCAGGCGAGTCCGCCAGGGCTTGATGCGGTCGGCATAACGGTCGCTTTCGGGCCGCTGGCGGCGAATGATGATGTAGACGACGCCCGCGGCCGTCAGTAGCAGCACAGGTACGGCGACAAGCATGACCGGGAAGCTGGACGGCGGCGCTAGCGGCTCGGCCTCGAAGGTAATCTGGCGTTCCCCCCGGCGACCGCGGGGGTCGGTGACCACGAGGGTGACGAGGTGATTGCCCTCGGCGAGGTCCTTCGGGTCGAGCACGAAGGCGTAGGGTGGCGCTTCGGTCTTGAACACACTCTTGCCGTCGATCAGCACTTCGTACGTCGCGGCCTGTATGCCCTCCGGCAGGACAGGCGAGAGTGTCACCGGCTCTCTGACCTTAGCGCCCGCCTCCAGGCCGCTCACGGCCAGGTCAAAGGGCGGCGGCGTCGCCCCTGCGAGCGGCTGGACGACCTTCTCCGCCGTGCCCACCTCGCCGCCAAGGCTGACGCGGACAGTCAGCTTTGCCGGCAGGGTGCGGTCGATGGACTGAGGCACTGTCAGGGACACCGTGTACTGGGTGCGGATAGCGGCCGCGAGATTGGCGTAGACCTGGCGAAGGGCCGCGGGAGTCGGCGCATCCAGATAGCGGCCGCCGCTCACCGAGGCGAGCTCGTTCAGGTAGGCCCTGTCGAGCGCCGAGCCGAGGCCTATGACCACGAAGGCGATCCCGCTCTGCTTCGCGGCTTCGATTGAGGCCGCGCGCTTCTCGAGGCCGACGGTGGCGACGCCGTCCCCGAGGAGGACCACCAGCCGGCGCTCGGTCGGCGCCTCGGATGCCTTTGCGGCCGCCTGGATGACGGCATCGTAAAGGGCTGTATCGCCCGCCGGGGCTAGGCGAGCGACGGCCTGGGTGGCAAGCGTCTTGTTCGCGGTGAAGTCCTGAAGCAGGCGGACGCCCGTATCGAAGGACATGATTGCCACCTGGTCATCCGGCTGCAGCGTGCCGACGAAGTCGGTCAGTGCCCGCCGCGCCTGGGTGATGGGGTCGCCTGCCATGCTGCCGCTGACGTCCACCATGAGGACGACGCTCAGGGGCGATCTCGCGGTCGAACTCGACTGGACGCCGGCAACGGCCAGCGGCGTACCATCCAGACTCGCCCGCACGCTACCGGCGGGCAGACTCGGGACAGGCAGTCCGTCGGGGCCGTAGACGGCGATGACCGCGGTCATGCGTCCCGCCTGTTCCTGGACCGACAGGATCTCCACGCGGACCGGCTCGGCGGCGGAAGCGGCCGAGAGCGCAAGCGCCGCGACGAGTGCGAGAACGGGTGCGACCAGCCTCATGCAGCTCACCTAATTAGGTTTTCGGCACGCACGGCGAAAACCGCAGCGCGCAAGGGCGAAGAGGCCATTGCCGCTCCGGGAAGTGGTCGCACCGTCGGGCTGGTTGCGGCCCGGGCCTGGGGCTGGCGCCCGGGCTTGAGTGGCACGATTTCACGCTTCGATTAGCATCGGGAAACGATGTCGGCTGGCGGAGCCGCCACTGCGCTGCACCCGGTGGACGCAAATTGGCGCAATCTCAAGGAGTAGGGACGCTTTAAGGAGCAAAGGGGCTTGACTTAACGCAAAATGTTATGGCACCATTGCGCAGCCTCGCCGGAGAAGCCCTCACAGGCGGCACGGCGAGCGGGAGCGTCGCCTCGAGGCCCGGCCCTCCAGGCGGCGAAAGTTTCAGTAGCCGGACCAATAAGGACGCATCCGGCCCACCCCTTACCGGGAGGGCACTATTATCGCCGGGGCCGGACCGGAGGCTTGAGGCACAGGAGGCGGGGCCTGGGCCGCATTTCTCCGGCCCCGGACCCGTCCTCGAACTCAGCCGCCCGAATGGGCGGCTTTCATTTGCCCACCGGCGCACCCCTCAGATTCCCCTACGGCTCGCGGACGCCTGGGCCGAACATTAGATGGAGGGATACGTTTCCCCTTCGACCCATCGTCCAAGGAGGCCCGCCACAAGTGGTTGCTGCCCGCATCGAGGTTAAGAATGAGAGTCCCCGCTGGGGGAACGGTACAACGCCCCCGGAGACGCCATTCCGGCCCCAACCAAACTCCGTAGAAGAGACAGGCATCGACTTCGGTCAGCTGCTCGACCTCTGCGTGAAGACCATCTACTACGGCGGCAGGCCTTCCGCCCGCACGATCAGCAGCCGCATGGCGATGCCCTTCCCCATCGTCGAGAACCTGTTGACCTTCCTGAAGCGCGAGCAGTACATCGAAGTCGTCGGTTCATCCGGCATCGGCGAGCAGCAGTACCAGTACGCCCTGACCTCCCGCGGCCAGGAAAAGGCCGTGGAGGCCCTGGAGCGCAACCAGTACGTGGGCCCGGCCCCGGTCCCTTTCGAGGAATACGTCGAAGTCGTGCTCGAACAGTCGGTGCGCAAGATCCGCGTCGACGCGACCGTGGTCGAACGAGCGCTGTCGGAACTCGTCCTCAGCGAGACGACCCACAACCTGATCGGCCCGGCCGTGAACTCCGGCCGCTCGATCTTGCTGTACGGGGACCCTGGTAACGGCAAGAGCTCGATCGCAAAGGCAATCGGTAAAATGCTCCCCGGGGAAATCCTGGTCCCGCACGCCGTGGACATCAACGGCCAGACGGTCAAGGTCTTCGACCCGCGGGTCCACAACCTGGTCGCCGACTACCCCGAGGAGGACCGCAGGGTCAACCCGGCGAGCCTGCCTACGAACGGAGAGCGTCGGCGAGACCTTCGCTGGGCCGTCTGCACCCGGCCCGTGATCATGGCCGGCGGCGAACTCACGCTGGCCGACCTCGAGCTGCGCTACTCCCCCCAGTCCAAGTTCTACATGGCCTCGCTCCAGGTAAAGGCGAACTGCGGCATCCTCGTGGTGGACGACTTCGGACGCCAGCTTGTCCAGCCGAAGGAGCTCCTCAACCGCTGGATCGTCCCTATGGAGGCAAGGGTCGACCACCTGACGCTGCTGAGCGGCGACACGGTGGAGATACCCTTCGAGTGCCTGCTTGTCTTCTCGACTAACCTGCCGCCGCACAGCCTGGGCGACGAGGCCTTCTTCCGCCGCATCCGCCACAAGATCGAGGTCGGGGACCCGGACGAAGCGGCCTTCCTCCGGATCCTGGAGATGATGTGCCGCGCCCGGAACATACCTTACGCCCCCGAGGGCGGACGCTACCTCATCGAGAAGTGGTACCGGCCCAAGGGGAGGCACTTCCGCGGCTGCCATCCGCGGGACATTACCGACCTCCTGCTCGACATCGCGAGCTTCCGCGGCAGCCAGCCGGCCTTCACACCGCAGTGGATCGACCTGGCCTGCGCGTCCTACTTCATCGAGAACGACTAGGCGACGCTACCCCGTCGGGGCTAGGCATTCAGCCGGGGAGAAGCTCGACTGTTAGCTCCGTGCGAGGGGCACATCCTGCCGGAACGCACGCATGCAAGGCGGCCGCCGACTAGCCTACGGGTATGAGACAGGAGGCGGCCCGTGGCGACAAGTAACGAGATCCTGGTCCAGCACCCGGAGTCACACGCGAGGATCCTTGGCCAGCTTGCGGGATGTGTCGATGCTTGCCTGGAGTGCGCGCAGGCCTGCACGAGTTGCGCCGACGCCTGCCTGGCGACTGGCGAGGCGTCAGCGCTGGCATCGTGCATCCGCGCCAACCTCGACTGCGCCGATATCGCCGGCGTGACGGCGCGGCTCCTGTCGAGACAGACGGAGACCGACTGGTACCTGGCGATTAGCGTGCTGGACACCTGCATCCACGCCTGCGAGATCTGCGCCGAAGAGTGCGACGCGCACGGCGAACGCTATGCCCACTGCCGCACATGCGCGCAGGCCTGCAAGGAGTCCGCCGACGCCTGCCGGCGGCTCATGGGCGAGCTACCGCAGCCGACCGACGTGTTCTAGAAGCCCGCCGCGTCAGCCGGCCAGGGTCCGGTGGCGGCGGGGTCCGAGTCTACCCTCAGGCAGGGGCGAAGAAGGGGAGGGCGACCTCGTCGTGATCTTCCCACTTCACCTTCACGCGCATGCCGATCTTCACCTGCTCCGGCGGCACGTCGACTATGTTCGACATCATGCGGAACCCCTCGTCGAGGTCGACGTAAGCGACGGTGTAGGGGACCTCGTCGCGGAAGAGGGGGCTGCGGTTCGCGCGTACGACGCTATAGGTGTAGACGACGCCCTCGCCGCGAGAGTCGTTCCACTTGAGGTCCGGCGACCCGCAATTGGTGCAGTGGTGCTTCGGGTAGAACACCACCTTGCCGCAGGTGTTGCAGGTCTGGTAGGTGAGCCTGTGCTCCTTCGTCGCGCGCCAGAAGGGCTCGCTGTCGCGCTCCGGGAACCGGGGTAGGGGTCTAGGCATGAGTTCGTGCTCCTTCGCCGCGTGCGTGCGCGCTGCCGGACATCTCGCTCTTCCTGCGCTTCAGTCCGCGGCCAGAATGATCGTGCCGCCGGTATGCGTGCCGCCGAGGTTGCCGCCGTTGCCGTGCGCTACGGCCAGCTTCGCCCCCGGCACCTGCGAGGTGGACTCGCCGCGGAGTTGGCGCGTGGCCTCCGTGAGAAGGAAGAGGCCGCGCATCCCGGGGTGGTTAGAGGACAAGCCGCCGCCGTCCGTGTTCAAGGCCGGGCCGCCTGGCTTGTCATAGCGCAGCTTCCCGTCCTGCACGTAAGCGCCGCCTTCCCCCTTCTTGCAGAAGCCAAGGTCCTCCAGGCAGACCAGGACGGTGATCGTGAAGCTGTCGTAGATCATCGCGACGTCGATCTCTTGCGGTGTCACGCCCGCCTCGCCGAAGGCGATAGGCCCCGACTGCGCACCGGCGCTGACGGTGATGTCGCCGCCGTTCTCGCGGTACTTGGTGGCCTCGCCGGCGCCGATGATCCAGACCGGCTTCTTGCGCGTGCCGCGCGCCACCTCAGGCGAGGCGATGATGACCGCACCGCCTCCATCCGAGACCATGCAGCATTCGTAGAGGTGCAGGGGGTCGGCGATCATGCGCGACGTCGTCACGGTCTCGATCGTGAGCTCGCCGGTGTCCATGAAGCCGAGGTCCGTCATCGCCCGTACGGCCTCTGGGTTGCGGACGGCGTGGTGACGCGTGTCCACCGATATCTGGGCCAGCTGCTCCGAGGTCGTGCCGTACTGGTACATGTGCCGGTGGGCGACGAGCGCGTAGTTGGAGATGAGAACGCTACCCCAGGGGTTCTCCATGTTGCCGGTCAGCGTCGGCATGCCGCCGCCGGCAAAGCCGCCCGTGCCGATGTTGCGCGACTG
>DATLYJ010000058.1 GCA_035574915.1 Dehalococcoidia bacterium
CGCAGCCACGGCCGCCGCGGCCTTGCTGCTGGCTGCTGCCGCGCGGCTTGGCCGCGCGCCGCGCCGGACCTCCGGCCAGTCGACCTGAGGCCCTGACGGCTAAACAGGGGGCCGCGGCGGAGGCGGCGGCGGAGGCGGCCCTCCAGCGCGCCGCCGGCGCCGCTCGATCACCTTGAGGCGCGCCGTGGCGCGCTCGAGCGCGGCCATCGCCCGGGCGACGTCTATGGTGTCCTCGCGCGTCGCCAGGCGAGCGGCGGCGCGACGCCGCGCTTCCTCCGCGCGCGCGATGTCGATCTCGTCCGAGCGCTCGGCGGTGTCGGCCAGGACTATGACTTTGTTGTCGCGCACCTCCAGGAACCCCCCCGAAAGGGCAACGTCCGTTTCGACTCCGCCTCTGCGGAAGGTCAGCGCCCCTGGTCGCAGCGCCGTCATCAGCGGCGCGTGCCGCGGCAGGATCGTCAGCTCACCCTCGCTGCCGGGAAGCGTGACCGAATCGACCCCGCTCTCCTCGAACACCACCCGTTCCGGCGTAACGATCTGCAATTTCAGCGGCATGACTCTGTCTCCTGGCCGGAGGATGCCTGTGGATGTCGATGGGCGAAACTCAGAGTCCAGCTACTGACCACCATCACCACGCTCCCGTCATCGCCCCGCGAAGTCCTGCACCGGCTACCATGGCCATCAACCCCCGGCTCGCCAGTCCTACGCCCCGGCCAGCTGGCGCGCCTTCTCGGGCGCCTGGTCGATAGGACCGATGTTGTAGAAGGCCTGCTCCGGCAGGGCGTCATGTTTGCCTTCCAGGATCTCGCGGCAGCCGCGCACTGTCTCTCGTACCGGCACGTACTGGCCCGGCTGGCCGGTGAAGACCTCGGCGACGAACATCGGCTGCGTGAGGTAGCGCTGGATGCGCCGCGCGCGGGCGACGGCCAGCTTGTCCTCGTCCGAAAGCTCGTCGACGCCCAGGATCGCGATGATGTCCTGCAGGTCCTTGTAGCGCTGCAGGACGCGCAGTACCTCCTGGGCGACATCGTAGTGCTCCTGGCCCACTATCAGCGGGTCGAGCATGCGCGACGATGAGGCCAGCGGGTCCATCGCCGGGTATAGCGCCTGCTCGAAGATGCTGCGGTCAAGCGTCACGGACGCGTCCAGGTGGCCGAAGGTCGTCGCCACGCCGGGGTCCGTGTAGTCGTCGGCAGGCACGTAGATTGCCTGGAAGGACGTGATCGACCCGCGTCGCGTCGTCGTGATCCGCTCTTCCAACGCCCCCACCTCCGTCGCGAGCGTGGGCTGATAGCCTACGGCCGAGGGCATGCGGCCGAGGAGCGCCGACACCTCCATGCCCGCGAGCGTGTAGCGGTAGACGTTGTCGATGAACAGCAGGACGTCCTGGCCGTCGACCTCGCGGAAGTACTCGGCCATGGTCAGCGCGCTCAGGGCGACGCGAAGCCGCACGCCCGGCGGCTCGTTCATCTGGCCGAAGACGAGCACCGTCTTCTCGTAGACGTCGGGCGCTTCCTGCATCTCCACCCAGAGGTCGTTGCCCTCGCGCGAGCGCTCGCCCACGCCTGCGAACACGGAGCGGCCGCCATGCTGCTTGGCGATGTTGTTGATCAGCTCCTTGATGAGCACCGTCTTGCCCACGCCGGCGCCACCGTAGAGCCCGACCTTCCCGCCGCGGGCGAGCGGCGCGATGAGGTCGACGATCTTGATGCCGGTCTCCAGCACCTGCGGTTCCGTCTCTTGCTCCTCGAAGGACGGCGCCGGCCGGTGGATCGGCCAGCGCTCCCCCTCGACGGCACCCATGCCGTCCAGCGGGTTACCGAGCACGTCGAACAAGCGCCCGAGGGTCCTGGGCCCCACCGGCACCGTGATCGGCTGGCCGGTGTCGACCGCCCTGGCGCCGCGGCGCAGGCCGTCCGTGCTAGCCATGGTCAGCGCGCGCACCCAGTTGTTGCCCAGGTGCTGTTGCACCTCGGCCGTCAGCTTCGTCCCGTTGTTGTCGATCTCGACCGCGTTGTAGACGGCAGGCAACTGGTCCGGCGGAAACTCCAGGTCCACAACCGTACCGATAACCTGCACCACCCGTCCCGTCGCGCCGTTTGTCATGGCCTCTCAGTCCTCCGCTGCATGGTTCCAGTAATCAGGAAGCGGGGCCGGGGAGCAGAACGGTCCGCCCCCTCCGTCACTCCGCTGGGCATCTTCCTGCTTCCCCGACGTCACCGCGCTGCCATCGCCTCCACTCCGCCGGTGATGTCGAGCAATTCCTTCGTGATCTGCTCCTGGCGGACCTTGTTCCGCAGCAGCGTAAGCTCGCTGATCATCTCGTTTGCCGCGTCCGTCGCCGCGCGCATCGCTACCATGCGGGCGGACTGCTCGCTGGCCGCGAGCTCGAGCACCGCCCGGTACACCTGTATCTCGACGAAACGGGGCAGCAGGTTCGACAGCACCTGGCCCGCGCCCGGCTCGTAGATGTACTCGACCGCCTTGACCGCCGCGTCCTCCGGCGGCGTCACCGGCAGCAGCTCCATGATGTCCGGCGCCTGCGCCATCGTGTTGATGAAGCGCGGGTAAATGATCGCCACGCTGTCGACTTCGCCGCTGGTGTAAGCGTCCATCACCAGGCGGGAGATCGGCCGGACATCGTCGTAGGAGGGGTAGTCTCCGAGTCTGCTGAAGTTGCCGATTATCTCCGTCCGCGTCTTCGAGAAGAAGTCGATGCCCTTGCGGCCCACCGCGACCATCTTCAGCCCCGGGTGCGAGGCTACGTACGCGCCGGCCGTTCGCAAAAGGTTGGTATTGAGGCCGCCGCACAGCCCCCGGTCCGGCGTGATGAACACAAGGCCCGGCGTTTTGACCTCCCGCCGCGCCAGGAGCGGATGCGTCGCCGCAAGCTCCTCCAGCCCGGCGTCCTGAAGGCTCTCCACCACGTCCGCGAGCAGCCAGCGCAGCTGGTCAGCGTATGGCCGGTGCGACAGCGCCATCTGTTGCGCCCGCCGCATCTTGGACCCGGCCACGAGCGACATGGCCCGGGTCGTCTTCGCCGTCGACTGGATCGAGCGGATGCGCCTGACGATCTGTCGTAGTGTTGCCATTAGGCACGCTCCATATCGTCAACGGATGGTGGACGGACAGCCCCCGAGTCGTCCTCCAGGGCCAGTCCCGCCTCCCCAGAGGCCAATGACCTCGCCCGGTGGTGAATCTCACTGAGCCCCGGGACAACCTCGTTGTGCACCGCCTTGGCGGCCCCAATCGCCCTGTGGGCGAAGTCTCCGTGGGGCTTTGGCTGCCCCGGGCGCGCGGCCACACCCTTGTCGGTCAGCCGGTGGCCGAGTCCGCTTATCCGCCTGGTATCTGTTGACGAGCCGCCCATCCGTTACCGATCTCTCCGGATAATCATGAACGTCGCCCTCCCCACCGCCGCCAGCTCGCCGCGAGCGTCGCGCACGCGCGCATCCCCCACAGCGAGCGTCCCTCCCCGCCGCACGATCTCCGCCTCGATCGTCAGCGGGCCCTCGCGGGCGCCGGCGAGGAAGCTGACGTTAATGTCAGTCGTGGTCTGGCCGATGGGGCCCTCGCCCGCGGTGGCGTTCCAGGCGTTGAGGGCGATGCCTATGGCGATGTCCATGGCGGAGCAGAGCGCGCCGCCATGCGCCACACCCTGGCCGCCGTTCAGCACCCTGTCGCTCAGCGGCAGCCTCAGCGTCGCCCGTCCCGGCGCAAAGTCCACGACCTCCAGCCCCAGAAGCTGGAGATACGGGTCCGACTCCCAACGCCGCTTGACCCTCTCCAGGGCTTCGGCGTCGGTGTCCGTCGTCGGCCTATCTGTCATGGCGCTGAGGGCCATCCGCTGGTCCGTCTCCCGTTTGGCGCGGACCGCTAGAGCGGCACCGCTTGCTTGAACTCGCGGATCGCCGCCCGCATCCGTTCCTCGAGGTCCCCCGAAAGCTCCTTCTTTTCGTTGATCTCGTTACCGATCTCCGGGTGGTTGCTGTCCATGAAGGCGTAGAGGTTCGTTTCGAACGACCGCACCTTCTCCACGGGCACGTCGTCCAGGAAACCGTTTATGGCCGCGAAGATCGAGATGATCTCGCGGTGGAAAGGCACCGGCTGGTACTGCGGCTGCTTCATCAGCTCGGTCAGCCGCCGCCCGCGTTCGATCTGGCGCACGGTCGCCGGGTCGAGGTCGCTCGTGCCGAACTGAGCGAATGCCTGTAGCTCGCGGAACTGCGCCAGCTCCAGCTTCAAGCTACCGCCGACCTGTCTCATCGCCCGGCGGGCGGCGGAGAAGCCCACGCGCGACACCGAGAGGCCGACGTTGATCGCCGGCCGGATGCCGGCGTTGAACAGGTCGGCCTCCAGGAAGATTTGGCCGTCCGTGATGGAGATGACGTTGGTCGGGATGTAAGCGGAGATGTCGTTCGCCTGCGTCTCGATGATCGGTAGCGCCGTCAGCGAGCCGCCGCCGCTCGCCTCGTCCAGGCGCGCGGAACGCTCCAGGAGGCGGCTGTGCAAGTAGAACACGTCGCCGGGGTAGGCCTCGCGGCCAGGAGGCCGGCGGAGCAGCAGCGAGACCTGCCGATACGCCCAGGCGTGCTTGGACAGGTCGTCATAGATGATCAGCGCGTCGCGGCCCGATTCCATGAACTCCTCGCCCATGGCGCAGCCCGCGTACGGCGCCAGGTACTGCATCGGCGCCGGGTCGGAAGCAGACGCCGAGACCACGATCGTGTGGTCCATCGCCCCGTTTTTCTCCAGCAAACCGACGAGCTGCGCGACCTTCGCGGCCTTCTGGCCAATGGCGACGTAGATGCAGATCAGGTCCCCACCCTTCTGGTTGAGGATGGTGTCGACTGCCAGCGTCGTCTTGCCCGTGTTGCGGTCTCCGATGATCAGTTCGCGCTGGCCGCGGCCGATCTGGAACATGGCGTCGATCGCCTTGATGCCCGTCTGCACCGGCGTCTTCACCGACTGCCTGTGCGCCACGTCCGGAGCGATGCGCTCGACGGGCCGGAACTTCGTGGTGTTCACCGGGCCCTTGCCGTCGATCGGCACGCCGATGGCGTTCACGACACGCCCGAGGAGCGCGTCGCCCACCGGCACCTCGACGATGCGGCCGGTGGTCTTCACCATCTGGCCTTCCTCGATGCCCGTGTAATCGCCGAGGATCATGGCGCCGACCGTCTCTTCCTCGAGGTTCAGCGCCAGCCCCATCGTGCCGTTCTCGAACTCGACGAGCTCGGAGTACATGCAGTCCGAGAGGCCGTGGATCCGGGCGATGCCGTCGCCCGCTTCCACTACCGTGCCGACGTTCACCTCTCGCGTCTCGGCGCCGAACTGCTGGATTTGCTGCTTGAGGATCGCCGTGATTTCCTCAGGTCTTATTGCCATGGTCGCTACCCCTCAGTCCGCGAGTTCTTGACCTGCCAAATGTCCGGGGCGTGGTGCTGGTAGTGCATGTAGGTCCACCCCGGTATCCACTCCGCCGCCTTGACCTCGATGTCCGCGACGATCAGCTCTTCGCCGAACGTAGCCAGCATGTCCATGAGGTCCTGGTGGCACTCCTCCAGTCGCTTCATCACCTGGTCCAGCGACATCGAGAGGCTTTTCTCGACCGCTGCGGCGTTGAAGGCGTCCTCTTCGTCCCGGTTCGGCCAGGTGAGGTGGCTGCCGTTGCCGTTCGCGATCTCGTTGATGCGCCGCGCCGCCTCTTCTTCCCAGGCCGCTATGTGCGCGAAGACATCCTTGAGCGACCAGCCCCCGGCGCCGTCCCGGCGCGTCATCTCCTCATCCGTCAGGCCCCGGGCCGCAGAGGCAAGCTCTGCCCAGTGAGCCTCGATCTCATTGATGAGTCCGTCCAGCGTCCCGAGCGAAGGTCCGGAGAGGAAGTCCTCTTCGTCCTCGAAGGCGTCGAAGGTCACCTGACAGCCCCGACCAGCGTGCTCCTCAGCGCTTCCAGCTTGCTCTTCGTGCTGCCGTCCAGTAGGCGGTCGCCGATCTGGACGATTACGCCGCCCAGGATACTCGGGTCGACCTCTGTCTCCAGGAGGATCCGGCGTCCCGTGGACTCGCTGAGGCGCTGACTAAGCGCCTCGCGGTCGGCGTCCGTCAGTTCCACGGCGGTCACCGCCCTGGCTCTCGATACGCCCTGGTGCTCCTCGACCAGCCGCCCGAACTCGGCCGCGATGTCCCTCGCCAGGGCAGTCCGCCCCTTGTTCACGAGAAGGTGCGCCAGGTTGAGCGCCGTACGCGGCAGGTCGCCGAGGCCGGCCTCGATGAGCTGGTGCTTGACATCCTGCGGCACACGCGTGTTCGCGAGCACGCGCGCCGCGTCACCGTCGCTCAGGAAGTGCGCGATGCGGGCCAGCGCCTCTGACCACGCCGCGAGATTGCCCTCCTCGCGGGCGACCTCGAACGCCGCCTGGGCGTAGCGCTTTGCTGCTAGCTCGTTTGCCACCTGCCCCCCGGGCCCGACTTAATTAGCACTGCCTGAATCGCGGAAGCTCGACTGCGCCAGCGCCTCCTGGATCAGACGCTGGTGCGCGTTGCGGTCCAGCGCCTGCCCCACCACCTTCTCGGCCGCCGAGATCGCCAGGTCCGCGAACTCTCGCCGCAGTTCCGCGATGGCGTTGTCGCGCTCGAGCTGGATCTCGTTGCGGGCGCGCAGGAGCAGCGCCTCGGCCTGCTGCTGCGCCGACTGCCTCGCTTCCTCCTGCAGGCGCTGCGCAACCTGCTGCGCCTGTTGGACGATCGCCTGACCCTCGCGCCGGGAGGCATCGATCTGCTCCTGGGCGATGCGGGCCGCCTCGATCTCCCGCTGACGGCTCTGCTCCGCCGCCGAGAGGCCTTCGGCGATCTTCCGCTTGCGCTCGTCAAGCATGTTCAGGATGGGCTTGTATACGAACACACGCAGCAGGATCAGCAGGGCAACGAAGTTGACCGTCTGCGCCACCAAGACCGGCAGATTGATGCCAAGGTCTGTTATGCCGAGAACGACCACGGTGATTACCGCCCTCTCCGCCTGATTAGAATACGAAGCCCACCATGATCGCCACGACCAGCGCGTAGATGGCGATAGCCTCGGCGAACGCGATCCCGAGGATCATGTTCGTCTGGATCACGGGCTGCGCCTCCGGGTTGCGCCCCAGCGCCTCCATCGCGCGGCCGACGAGGTTACCGATCGCCAGCGCGGGCGCCAGACCTCCCAGACCGATCGCGATGGCCGCGGCTATGAATCGCAGGCCCTCGTCGCCGATTGCCAGCAGGGGTATCTCCATTCCCTAGACTCCTCCTTACTTCAAGTCCTTCCCGTGGAAGGACAACCAACCGACTAGTGATGCGCCGGCTCCGCGGCCTCCTCTGCATGCTCGTGCTCCTCCGGCCCGTGGTGCGAGACCGCGAGCGAGGCGAACACGAGCGTCAGGGCGCCGAACACGAACGCCTGGATCGCCCCGACGAATAGCTCCAGGCCGTAGAACACGACGAGGATCACCGAAACCAGCGGGATCAGGAAAGTCATCACCAGAAGCAAGATCTCCCCCGCCAGCAGGTTGCCGAAGAGACGGAAGGAGAAGCTGATCAGCTTCGCCACTTCAGCGACCGCCTCGAGGAGGCCGACGAAGAAGTTGATCGGGCTGCTGAAGTTGATGAACTTGCCCGCGTATTTGAAGAAGCCGAGGCTCGTCACGCCCCAGTACTGGATGAAGAACACCGCGACGATGGCGAAGGACGCCGGCGTCATCAGGTCCGTGTTGATGCCCCGCAGGTAGGGCGCGAGGATGCCGATGCTCTCGCCCTCGCCCACCACGCCGTGCGTCGCTTCTTCGATGGCGTGTTCCCGGCACTCCAGCGCCGCGTGCTCGTCCAGGCCCTCGCAGTCATCGGCGTGGATCTCCACGTCCTTCGCCCCGAAGGGCACGTATTTGATCGCGCCGCCCTTGAAGACAATGCCCTCTTCGTGGAACTCGCTCTCCTCGGCGTGGATCGGCTCGAAGATGCCGATGCTGTTGAACAGCGGCGTGAGCGAAAGCCAGTTGGCGAAGGTGATGTAAATGAACAGCGTGGCAATCAACGGGAAGAAGCGCCGCCCGTTCTTCTCGCCCGCCACGCTGGTCACGAACCCGTCGATCAGGTCGATGATCGCTTCGCCGAGGTTGTAAATCCCGGACGGCACAAGGCTGCGCTTGCGCGCGACCATGATCCAGAACACGAGGACTATGGCCATTACCACCCAGGCCGTGAACAGCGTGTTCAGGATGACGATGTCGAAGATGCCGTGCCCGTCGCCCGTGATCTTGAGCAGGGGCTCACCCCGGATCTCGATGATCGGCTTGGCTGGCTTGATGACCAGGAATGAGAGGGCGAAGGAGACGATCGTGAAGAGGACAACGCCAAGAATGACGGCCCGTCTGTTCACTGCTTCCCTCGTTGCTGGCTGCTAATCTCGGTCAGGACATTCCTCAGCTGCACGTAACCGCCCCAGAAGGCCATCAATAGCCCCAGTGCCAGGCCGGCAAGGGTGAAGATCGGCTCCGAGTCCACAGCCCGGTCCAGAAACACCCCGCCCGCGACACCGAGGATGACGCTCAGGGCCACGAACCAGCCGATGCCGATGAGCTGGACCGCGGGCGGCAGCCCCTGCATCGGCCGTAGTTTCGGCTTCCGGGGCTCCCCCAAGACCTCAGGACCTCGGCATTCGTGACAACGCGAACAATATCATGGGGTCTTTTTAGGGACAAGGAGCGCCGTCGATGCCCCGATAGGCGCCGTCACTGGCCCGCGGCGCACTTCAGCACGGCAAAGCCTAAAGTGCTGAAATGCTGAAGTGCTGAAGTGCTGAAAATGCTGCCTCAACGCGCTCGCGGGTGCGCCTTCTCGTACGCCTCACGGATGTGCTCGCGGCTCACCTGCGTGTACACCTGCGTCGTAGAGATGTTGGCGTGGCCCAGCAGTTCCTGCACCTTGTGGATGTCCATGCCGCCCCGCAACATGTGCGTCGCAAAGCTGTGCCGCAGCGTGTGCGGCGTAACCCGGCCTTCGATGCCCGCCTCGCGGGCGTAGGCCTTCAGGATCAGCCAGAACCCCTGTCGCGTCAGGCGTTCGCCGCGCCGGTTCACGAACAGCGCCGTCTCGTTGCGCTCTCCGACCAGCCGCGGGCGCGCGAACTTGATGTACTCGCTCACTTCCTGGCAGGGCTGCTCCAGGAGCGGTATCTGGCGCTCGCGGTTACCCTTGCCCACCAGCCGGATGTAAGGCTTGGGCACGTCGAGGTAAGCATCGCCGACGTCCAGGGACACGAGCTCGGTCACCCGGAGCCCGGTGGCGTACATCAGCTCCAGCATCGCCCGGTCCCGTTTTGCCTCAGGCGTATTGCGGCGGGAGGGCTGCTCCAGGAGCTCATCGATCTCCTGCACGGTGAGCGGCTTCGGCAGGCTGCGCCCCACCTTCGGTGAAGCCAGCGACTCCGCCGGGTTGCTCCCAAGCTTGCCCTCCGCCTGGAGATAGGCGAAGAAAGACTTCACGGCCGCGACCTTCCGCGCGACCGTCGCCTCCCGATAGCCCCTTGTCTTCAGATAGAGGACGTAGTCGACGATTACCTGCTGCGGGACCGCACTCCACTTGATGCGGCTACCGTTCTTGCTCGAAATGAATGACTCCAGTTGAGTCAGGTCATTGCGGTATGCCGCGATGGTATTGCCCGAGGCGCTCTTTTCAACGGAGAGGAACTCGAGAAAGTCATTGATGGACGCGTCCACGAGGGTGGGCCTCCTGGGCTGTGCCTCCAACCACGCGGGGTCTCGGAGAGTCTGCGGCATTTTAGTGCCGGTTCTCGGCTCTGTCTAGGCTCGCCAGGCTTTTCATAAGCACGATCTTCGTATTCGAGAAAAGGGCCGCATCTCCTCCTCAGGAGCGGCGTTCTGGCATCCGGTAGGCGCCTTCGCCGATGAGCGGGACGAACCTGCAGCCTCCCTTTCGCGTCTCTCGCGTACCCTGCGGCGTCCGCTCCACCAGGACCAGTTCCTGGTCACCGAGCGGGCCCACGGGCAGCACCAGGCGCCCGTCCGGCGTCAGCTGCTCCACCAGCGCCTCGGGCACGCGCGGCGCCGCGGCTGCGCAAGCGATGGCGTTGTAGGGTGCGCCCTCAGGCCAGCCGAGCTGCTCGCCGGCCACGTGCACGACGACGTTCGCATAGCCTAACTCCTCCAGCACGGCCGCGGCGCTCTCGGCCAGCTCCGGTATGCGCTCCACGGTCACGACCTCCCGCACCAGGAGGGACATCAACGCCGCCTGGTAGCCGGAACCCGTGCCGATGTCCAGCGCGCGGTCCTCGGGCTGCAGGCGCAGCAGGTCGAGCATGATGGCGACCACCAGCGGCTGCGAGATCGTCTGGCCGTGACCGATGGGCAGCGGCGTGTCATCGTACGCCCGGTGGCGAAGCTCCGGCGCCACGAACCGCTCGCGCGGCACGCGGCCGAAGGCGTCGAGGACGCGCTCGTCTCGCACGTGCGGCCGCAGCGACTCGACCATCGCCGCCCGGGCGGCCGCGTAAGGGTCATGGCCTGGGCGCGGCCACTCCATGACACCACGCTACCACCGACGGCGACGGTCGATAAGGGCCGGAAGGCCCGCGCCAGGGCGGTTGGCCGCCGCAGGGCCGATGGCCACCGAGTGGCTGCCGCCCGCGCAGCGACAGGCAGCTATGCCAGGCCCGCAGCCCGCATACGGTCGGCAACGTAGGCCTTGATCCGCTGGATGTCGGCCGGAGTGCCCCAGCCGCGGCCGTCCGCGACGGCGTCCTCGATGTCCCGCACGAAGGTCGCGCCGCCCCAGGCCTCGTACAGGGGCTCTAGCGGGAAGTCGCCCGCCTCGGCGAGATAGCCGCGGCGCCAGTGGACCGCGAACTGCTTGCGGACAAGCTGCAAGAGCGGCCTCACAGGGCTGGGCGGGATGGGGGCGGCGGTGAGGATTGCCTGCGTGCGCCCGAGGTCGGCCCGGCGGTCCGCGAGGCCGGAAAAAGAGAAGTCGAGGACGCCCGTGATCCCGCTCGAGTCCGCGAGGACGTTGAGGGGGTGGTAATCGAAGTGGCAGAGGGCGTCGTCCCGGCAGTCTGCGCGGACCGCGGCCGAGAGCTCCGGGTATGCCTCCAGGTCGCACCACGCGGAGTCCTCCCAGGCCAGTTCCCGGGGCGCCAGGCGATGATAACGGGCCTGAAGGCGGCCGAACTCGTGTGCCAGCGAGAAGAGCCGCCAGAGCTTCTTCTCCAGGATCGTGACGATGGGAATGCCCGGCAGCCAGGTCATCACGAAGTACGGCAGGTCTCCGTGCTGCCCTGTGGCCTCCACCTCAGGCGCCGCCAGTCCCGCAGAGCGCATGGCACTGATCGCAAGCAGCTCTCGCCGGGCGCTCTCATGGGTGCCGTCCCGGGGGCGGTAGAGGCGCAGTCCGTGGCGCTTGCCGTCCGGTGTCTGGAACCGCCAGATCACGGTGTCCCAGCCGCCCTCTATTTGGACGATGTCCTGTGGGTCCGGCCAGCCGGCTTCGGCCAGGATCTGGCGAGGGTCGGCGTCGGTCGTCGGCGCATTTCGAGCCATTGATGCGCTAGTCTAGCGCCCCCTATCCCGTGGCGCACGGCGGCTGGAGCAGGCACCCGGCTCGGGGCCGCCCTTCGGGATGCTACCCGCGGTCCCTCGCTCCGCGTCCTGCGGCCTGCGCTAGACCTTTATGACGCAGCATGCGCCCAAAATCGTGGTTCTCCCGATACGGCGCCGGGACGCAGAGGCCTATAATCCAGGCAAGACAGCCCTCGGAAGCGAGGCGCCCGGCAGCGCCCGGGGCTTTGCGACCAGGCGCCGCCCCGCGAGATATGCTGTCTCAATAGGGGCACGTCATGTGCTGTCGCACCCACGTATATCCGATTCACCTGGAAGTGGCCGCTTCGATACTCAGCACCGGCCAGTTCCGGCCCCTTTACTACCGCGCCGGCAGTCAGATCGCCATCACCTGGGAGCGCGCCGTCCCCGAGGAGGGAATCGTAGTAGGCGCGGCCCTGACCGAGGACTCGCTCCAACTGACGATCTCGCCCGCCATCAGCACCTTTGCCGACCACTTCGGCAAGCGCGTCGGCGCCGGCATCTACTTCGAGATCGCGGCCCGGTACGCCGAGAAGGTCGCTGGCGAGGTCATCCAGAGAGCGACCGTGGCCGGCTGCCGTCGGGATGGCCACTCCCAGGAGCTGGTGATCGCCCGCTACCCCCGCTATCCGCTCGACTTCGAGAAGATCTGCGCCGGCTTCCAGGCCGCCATCCTGCAGGACGCCGCCTGAGGCGCTGCTAGCGGCGCCGCTCCGGCGGCGACAGGATCTCGTCCACCATGCCGTATTCGACCGCCTGCTGGGCGTCCATGTAGAAGTTGCGGTCGAAGTCCGTCTTGATTCGCTCCGGGCTCTGGCCTGTGTTCTGCGCCAGGATGTGGCGGATCTTGTCGTTGATGCGGATAGCTTCCCGCGCCTCGATCTCGATGTCGGCGGCCTGGCCCTGGACGCCGCCCATCGCCTGGTGCATATGGATGGTCGAATGCGGCATCGCGTAGCGCTTCCCGGGCGTCCCCGAGGAGAGCAGCACCGTGGCCATGCTCGCGCTCAACCCGACGCAGTAAGTGGCGACATCGCAGCGGTTGAGGTTCATCGCGTCGTAGATGGCGAGGCCGGCGTGCACCTCGCCGCCGGGGGAATTGATGTACATCGAAATGTCGCGCTCCGGGTCCTCGCGCTCGAGGTGCAAGAGCTGGGCGATGATCGCGTTCGCTACCTGGTCGAAGATCGGCGTGCCCAGGAAGATGATGCGCTCCTTCAGGAGCATCGAGTAGATGTCGTAGTGGCGCTCGCCCCGGGGCGTCGTCTCGATGACGGTGGGGATCACGGCCCGCAAGCGCGCGGGCGCCGCCCGTAGCAGCGCAGAAGGGTCTTGGATCGGCGCTATGTATCGCTCTGGGACGAAGTCACGAATGTCCGGCTGTTCCATATCGCTCCTTACAGGCCTGCGGCCACGTCTCGGCCGCTCCCGGCGGGAATCATGTGCATCGACAACAATTTCGGCCCTGGCGGGGCCCAGGCATCAGGCAGTGCGCGCTTGTCGCCCCACGCCGGCGCGCAGGGGCCCAGCGCTACGAGCCTTCCTCGCTCATGCGCCCCGGGTCCCGTGTCCAGGCTCATGCGCGCGCCGCGGGCCGAAGGGCTCTGCCACCAGCGCGCGAGCGAGTGCCTGTCCTCGAGCCCCAGCTCCGAAAGCGCGCGAGTGATGTGCCACTTCACCCCGTCGACGGTCATGCCGACTTCAGCAGCGATCTGGCTGTTCGTCTTGCCCTGGACCACGCCGTCGAGGATGCGCGCCTGCACCTCGCTTGGCCGCCAGGGCCGGCTCTGCCATCGGTATCCTTCGCGCCTCATACAGCCATTATCACGGCCCCTAAACCAGTGTCACTACCCGGCGCTGAATACGCCTAGGCCGGCAGTGTTTGGATCCCGTAAGCAGCGAAGCGCGTATCGCGTGTGACCAGTGTCAGACCTTCCGCCGCCGCCTGGGCGACGAGCATTCGGTCGAAGGGGTCGTCATGGTGCCGATCCAGTGACCCGGCACTGTAGGCGTGTCCGATCGTTATAGGCAGCGCCTCGAAGCGGTGGCGGCGGAGCTGATCCTCGAGGTCGCTCGGCGCATCCAGCCTGCCGAGCTTCTGCTTGATCGCGATCTCCCAAACGCTTGCCGGGCTCACGAAGACCGAGGCTTCGGGGTTTGCGAGAGCTTCCCTGGCTGCATCGCTGAGCTTCGGGTCGTTTGTCAACCACCATAGAAGGACGTGAGTATCGAGCAGCAACCTCAATCTCTCTCGCCTCGGAAGGCAGCTGCGATCTCCTCAGGCAGCTCGTCAAAGTCGGGCGCGATCCACACCCGGCCCTCCCATCCACCGGGCTTGCGCGGCTGCTTCTGCTCCGCATGCGGCACGAGCTTCGCGACCGGCTTTCCGGCGCGCGCAATCACTATCTCCTCTCCCTGCTCCACGCGCTCGAGGAGTTTCGATAGATGCGTCTTGGCTTCGTGGACGTTCACCTTGGTGGTCATGCGCTTAGTCTAGCTTAGCTAAGTCAACCGCTCAAGCGCGCCGGCGCCCTACTCCCTAAGCCTCCGGGCCGCCGTCCGCCTCCTCCAGCAGGTGGATCGGCGGCAGGCCGAAGGGCCGGCCCCCGGTCGCCGCGGCGCGCCTCCGCCGTTCTGTCTGCTGGCGTTCCGCGCGTTCGAGAAAGTCCGCTAGCCGGCGCTCCGACACCAGCCACTTTCGCCCCAGTTGCAGTCCCGGGAGAGTGCCGTCCTGCAGGTATCGGTACACGGTGTTCTTATCGATACCCAGCTGCTCCGCCACCCACTCCGGACTGCGATAGTCCAATGTCTTGCTTATTTCGCCCACTTGAGCCTCGTTAGACCATCTTTGGCCTCGTCTAGCCTACCACAGCCTTGATAAGGCAGCCACCTGGCATATAATCTCGCCACCACAGCCCTGATCGACGGGAGCAAGCCATGAAGCTGCACTGGTTCCACCTCATGCCCTATCCGGACCTGCCGGACGACTTCAAGGAGAAGCACCGCAGCGTCTGGGTCGATGTCGACTCCCGCCTCTTCGACCCCGTCCGCGGACACGAGGTCTACAACGAGTAC
>DATLYJ010000059.1 GCA_035574915.1 Dehalococcoidia bacterium
GGCGGCCACGGCGGCCAGGCCCAGGAGCATCGCCGGCGCGCGCGCGCCCGCCGGCACGGGGACGAAGGGGGCCAGCAGCAACAGGAGCAGGAGCAGCACCATGATGTCCACCAGGCGCTCGACCACGACGGTCGAGAGCGAGCGCGTCGTCGAGATCGAAGCCAGCTCGCTCAGGAGGTAGACGCGGCCCAGCTCGCCGACCTGGAAGGGCAGCACGTTGTTCATCAGATAGCCGGCGTTCAGCGACCCGAAGAGGTGCCACACCTTCAGCCGCGGCACGGAGAAAAGGAGCACCCGCCAGCGCACGGCCCGCACGACGAGCGTCGCGACCAGCACGCACCAGGCGGCGGCCAGAAGGCCGACGTCCGCGTTGCCGATAGCATCGCCGACCTCGCCCCAGTGGACGCCACGCAGCGCCAGGTACAGCGCTATTGCGCTGATCAGGAGGCCGATGAAGAGGTGGAGGCGGTTGAACGTGGCTGGCTCCGATGCCGGCGCCCGTGGGCACGAAGTAAGGCTGGCGCCCGCGCCAGGGCGCGGGGGCCCGCCCGGATATCCTATCCTTATTATCGGCGCGCTTGCGTTTTCTCGGACGTGACCGAGCCGATAATCAACAGTAGGCCGGACGGACGCGGCGCGAAGAGACGCCGGGAGGAGACATGCCGGAAAGCAGCAGGCTCGCGGTCGTTGGCTGCGGCCACGTTGGGACGGTCACCGCGGCGGGCTTCGCCGAGCTCGGGCACACGGTCGCTGGCATCGACATCGATGAGGACCTCGTGCGCGGGCTGAACAACCTGGCCATCCCCTTCCTCGAGCCCGGCCTGCAGGAGCTCTTCGAGCGCAACATCGATGCCGGCCGGCTTCGGTTCACAACCTCCTACGATGAGGGCCTGGACGGCGCGGAGTTCGTTTTCCTGTGCGTAAACACGCCCGCAACCATCACCGGCGCCGCGGACCTGCGCTACGTGCGCAGGGCGGTGGCGCAGATCGCGGAGGTAGTGTCGCGGTCGCAGGCGCGGCCGGTGATCGTCAACCGGAGCACGTCGCCCATCGGCACCGAGGAGACGATCGACGCCATCCTGGCCCGCAGCTTCGCGAAGGCGGACGCCCGGCCGGTCATCGCGGCGAACCCGGAGTTCACGCGCGAAGGCAGCGGCGTGCACGACTTCTTCAACCCTGAGCGCATCGTCGTCGGGGCGGACCTGCCGGAAGACGCGGCGCGCGTGGCGGCCCTGTATGACCCCATCGATGCGCCCCGTGTGCTGACCGACATCCGCACGGCGGAGATGATCAAGTACGTCTCCAACGCCTTCCTTGCGACCAAGGTGTCCTTCGTCAACGAGATCGCCCGGCTCTGCGAGCGCCTCGGAGTGGACGTCGATGTCGTCACCCATGCGGTGGCGCTGGACCCGCGGATTGGAGGGCAGTACTTCCGCCCGGGCGTCGGCTACGGCGGCAGCTGTCTGCCGAAGGACGTCGCCGCCCTCTATCACACGGGAGAGTCCGTGGGGCTGACAATGCGCCTGCTCTCGTCCGTCCAGGACGTCAATATCAGCCAGCGCAAGCACGTCGTGAACGCCATCCGGGCGATCCTTGGCCCCCTGGAAGGCCTCACGATCGCCGCCTGGGGCGTCACCTTCAAGGCCGGCAGTGAGGACCTGCGCGAGTCCCCCGCCCTCGACATCATCGGCCTGCTCCGGAACGAGGGGGCGCACGTGCGCGTCTACGACCCCTCCCTGAGGGAGGACCGCGGCCTGCCGCTGGCGGACGAGGTCTGCCGCAGCGCGCTCGATGCGGCCCGTGGCGCCGACTGCGTCGCCATCCTGACGGACTGGCCGGAGTTCGCCGCCATCGACCTCTCGAAGCTTCGCCGCGTCATGCGCGGCCGCCTGCTCTACGATGGCCGCAACATGCTGACGCGCGCGACGGTGGAGGCAGCCGGGTTCGAGTATTGTGGCGTCGGACGCGCGGCGACGGCGTTCAAGGCCGCGAACGGGCGCCCTTCGCGGGAAGCGGCCCGCGCCGACCTGGAGCGCCCGCGATGAGAGTCCTGGTCGCCGGGGGCGCGGGCTTCATCGGCAGCCACGTCTGCGATGCCCTGCTGGCCGGGGGCCATGAGGTCGTCTGCCTCGACAACTTCGTTACAGGCCGCCGGCGGAACATCGAGCACCTCGCGGACGCGCGCGACTTCGAGCTCATCGAGGCGGACGTGGCGGCGGCGCCCGCCGTGCGCGCCGACCTCGTGCTGCATCTTGCCTCGCCGGCGAGCCCGGTGCACTACAAGGAGTACCCCATCGAGACCATGCTGGCGAACTCCGCCGGCACGCACCGCCTTCTGGACATCTCCCGGTTCAGCGGGGCCCGCTTTGTCTTCGCGTCGACCTCGGAGGTCTACGGCGACCCGCTCGAGCACCCTCAGCGCGAGACGTACTGGGGCAACGTCAACCCCATCGGCCCGCGGGCCTGTTACGACGAGTCGAAGCGCTTTGGCGAGGCGCTCACGTTCGAGTACCGGCGCAAGCTAGGGGTGAACGCGTCGATCGTGCGCATCTTCAACACCTACGGCCCGCGCATGAACATCGATGACGGGCGGGTGGTGCCGGCCTTCATCTCGGCCGCCCTGGAGCGGCGGCCGCTGCCGCTGCACGGCGAGGGCAACCAGACCCGGTCCTTCTGTTACGTCAGCGACCTCGTCGACGCCCTGCTGCGGGTCGCGTTCGATCCGGCGGCGGACGGGGAGGTGTTCAACGCCGGGAACCCGCAGGAGGTGTCAATGCGCGAGCTGGCGTCGCGGGTCGCGCGGCTCACGGGACTGAGCGCGGAGTCCATCCAGCACCTGCCCCGGGGGGCCGACGACCCGGAACGGCGGCGGCCGGACATCGGCAAGATGCGGTCGCGCTACGGCTGGGAGCCGCGGGTGGGGCTGGAGGAAGGTCTCGCGGCGACGATCGAGTATTTCCGGGCGACTGTGACCGCCCCCGGAGCAGGACGGTAAAGCTTGAGACGGCCGCAGTCGACAAGTTATCCGAGGTCCCGCCGCCCTTGACTCTCGACAACCGGCGCAGAGTGCTCATCACCGGCGGCGCCGGCTTCATCGGCGCCAACCTCGCCGACCGCCTGATCGCAGACGGTGCCGCCGTCACCATCTTCGACAACCTCTCGCGCCGCGGCGCGGCACAGAACCTGGCGTGGCTCAAGGACAGCCACCCCGAGGATTTCCGCTTCGTGCAGGGCGACATCTGCGACGCTGGGGCAATCGGCCGAGCGATGCAGGGTATGCAGGCGGTTTACCATCTCGCCGCCCAGACCGCGGTGACGACCTCGGTGACTGACCCGCGCTCGGACTTCGAGATAAACGCTGCTGGCACCTTCAACGTCCTGGAGGCCGCGCGTCACGAGGGCGACAACCCGATATTCATCTACGCCTCGACGAACAAGGTCTACGGGGGCATGGAGCACCTGGAGGTCGTGGAGGAAGCCACTCGCTATACGTATAAGGACCTGCCACGCGGGGCCAGCGAGAATGAGCCGCTCGACTTCCACTCGCCTTACGGCTGCTCGAAAGGGGCGGCCGACCAGTACGTGCGCGATTACCACCGCATCTACGGCCTGCGGACGGTGGTGTTCCGGCAGAGCTGCATCTACGGCCCGCGCCAGATGGGCGTCGAGGACCAGGGTTGGGTCGCCTGGTTCGTCATCGCCGCGGTGCTGGGTAAGCGGCTGACGATCTACGGGGACGGGAAGCAGGTGCGCGACCTGCTCTATATCGACGACCTGGTAGAGGCCTACCGCCTGGCCGGCGAGCACATAGAGCAGACGGCTGGCCGCATCTACAACATCGGCGGCGGGGCCGCGAACACGATGTCGGTGTGGACGGAATTCCGGCCCCTCCTGGAGCGCGCCCTTGGGCGCCGCGTGCCGGAGCCGGCGTTCGCCGACTGGCGTCCGGGCGACCAAAAGGTCTTCTTCTGTGACACCTCCAGGGCAGAGCGCGATTTCGGCTGGCGGCCGAAGGTCGGGGTCGAGGAGGGCGTGCATCGTCTCGCCGAGTGGGTCCAGGCCAACCAGAGCCTGTTCACGGAGGAGTGAACTGAAGGTCCTCGCCGCCCTAACCTATTACCGGCCCCACGTCAGCGGTCTGACGATCTACGTGGAGCGGCTTGCCCGAGGCCTTGTCGCGCGCGGGCACGAGGTCACCGTGCTCACCTCACGGTACGACGCGAGCCTGCCGGAACAAGAGGTCATGGATGGCGTGCGGGTGGTGCGGGTGCCAGTGGCGTTTCGCGTCAGCAAGGGCGTCATTATGCCTAAGTTCGGACTTTACGCCACCCGCCTGGCCAGGGAGCACGACGTCCTCAGCATTCACCTCCCCCAGTTCGACGCCTGGGGCCTTTCCCTGCGGGGACGTCTGTTCAAAAAGCCAGCAGTCCTCACCTACCACTGCGACCTCCAGTTGCCCGCGGGGCTGTTGAACCGACTCATAGACCAGGTGACTTTTGGGGCGAACTACCTCGCCGCCATCTGGGCGGACCGCATCGTTGCCTACACGCAGGATTACGCGGACCACTCGCGCCTTCTTCGGCGTTTCAAGCGCAAGATCGAGGTCATCCTGCCGCCGGTGGTGATGCCGGCGCCGGCCGAGGAAGAAGTAAGCCGCTTCCGGCGCAGCCATGCCCTCGAGGGCAGGCCCGTGGTGGGCTTCGCAGCCCGCTTCGCAACCGAGAAGGGCATCGAGGTGCTCGTCGACGCCATGCCCGAGCTCGAGAAGCGCTTCCCGGACCTCAAGGTCCTCTTCGCCGGCCCCTACCAGGACATAGTCGGGGAGGAGCAGTACCGCGCCCGGCTCTTCCCGCGCATCGAGGCTATGGGCGAGCGCTGGGAGTTTCTTGGGACGCTACGGCCGGAGGAGATGCCAGCCTTCTACGCCTCACTGGACTGCCTCCTTGTGCCCAGCATCAACATGACGGAGTCTTTCGGCCTAGTGCAGGTCGAGGCGATGCTCTGCGGCACGCCGGTGATTGCCAGCAGCCTGCCGGGCGTGCGGCAGCCCATTAGGATGACAGGCATGGGCGAGGTCATCCCCGTTGGGGACTCGTCGGCACTCGCGCAGTCTCTGGCCCGCATTCTCGAGGACAAGGCGCGCTACGTCCGGCCTCGCGCCGAGATCGAGGCAATGTTTGGGCTCGATCAGACGGTGGAGGCCTACGAGCGCCTGTTTGAACGCGAATTGGCCAGGAAGGGGGTCTCGCCGGCTCCCCGACGAGTGGAGAGCGGGGTTTGAGCCCTGAAGCCAGCCCTGGCCTGCGCGACCAGGCGGAAGGGCCATCCGTGCCGCCGGCCACGGCCAGTAAGGTACCTACCCGGCGATATCCGACGCCAGCTGGCTACATCCAGCGCATGCTCGCCGACGCTACATTGCCCCGCCTGCTGATACGCGGCGCGGAGTGCATGCTGCTTTCGCAGGTTGAGTTTGCCCGGCCCATGCTGGACGTTGGGAGCGGCGACGGCAGCTTTGCCGATGCGCTGTTCGCGGAGCCGGTGGACGTGGGGCTGGACCCGTGGCGCAGCCAGATGCTGTACTCCCGGCGGCTCCGCGTCTACAAGGACCTGGTGCAGGCTGCCGGCAATCCGATGCCCTTCCAGGACGGCGCCTTCGGCAGCATCCTCAGCAACTCGACACTGGAGCACACCCAGGACCCCTGGGCGATCATCCGCGAGATGTACAGGGTAGCGAGACCCGGAGCCACCTGCGTGATAACGGTGCCGAGCGAGTACTTCCCGAAGTACCTCCTCGGGTCGAGCTTGCTTTCTAGTCTCAGGCTCGACGGCCCCGCCCGACTCTACGGGGCGTTCCTCAACCGTGTCAGCCGTCACGTCCATATCCAGCCGCCGGAAGTCTGGCGCAAATGGCTCGAAGACGCCGGCTTCGAAGTTGCCGAGTGGCGGTACTACTTCTCGGCTAGAGACACCATGCTCCTGGACCTCAGCCATTACGTCTCAGCTCCTTCCATCGTGACTCACGCGTTGCTCAAACGCTGGGTGCTCATCCCCGGCAAGCACCGCGTCCTGCCTTATGCGCGCGTCTTGGCGCCATTCGCTTGGCCCGGCGACCGGAAGGACAGCGGGGCTTACATATTCTTCCGATGCGTTAAGCCTTAACCTAACCCCATGGCCGACGCACGACTTAGACCCCGTGACCAGGCCGGCGCTGTCGAGCCTGCTCTTCCTGCCGCTGCCGGCCGGCGCGCCATCGTCGCGGCCGGCGTCCTGAGCGCCGACAAGGCAATCACCGGCTTGCTGCTCGCCTGCATCCTTGTCGTCGGCCTGCTACTTCGGGTGTCCCACGTCAACTGGGATCAGGGTCAGCACCTGCATCCGGACGAGCGTTTCCTCTCCATGGTGGAGTCGGACATCAGTCTTCCGGACAGCCTCGGTCAGTACTTCGACTCGGCGAACTCGCCCCTGAATCCCTACAAAAACCGCAGCACCTTCGTCTACGGCACATTCCCGCTGTTCCTGAACAAGGTGGTCGCCGAGTGGCTGGACCGCGATGAAGGAGGCAAGACGAACTGGACGGCGGACCAGTTCCGCGGCCTCTTGGAGCGCTTTGGCGTGCAGTTCCGGCATCCGAACGGCGCCTTCCGATTCGACGGCGGCTATGACAGCCACCTTGTCGGACGGGTCCTGTCGGCGATCTTCGACGTCTTCACGATTGCCCTCGTCTTCGAAATCGGACGCGTTCTCTACAGCAAGCGTGCCGGCCTCGTTGCGGCGGCCCTTCTCTCCCTCGCGGTCCTGCACATCCAGTACTCCCACTTCTTCGGGTCCGAGACGTTCCTGGCCTTTTTCGTCGCGGCGGTCGTGTACTTCTCCGTCCGGATCGTGAAGTACGGCTCGGGCTGGAACTATGTGTGGGCGGGTGTGGCTTACGGCTTCGCCCTGGCCTGCAAGCTCAGCGCCCTGCCGGTCCTCGTGGTACCCGCGCTGGCCGTCCTGGTCCGAATGTGGCCGCAGATCGAAGCGCTATATGAGTCGATCAGCGGCTATAGCGTGCCATGGCGGCCTGGCCAGACCCCGAGAAAGGTCCACTGGGCCGGCCTCGTCCAGCCAGCGGGCTATGGCCTTCTCCTGCTGGTGTTCACGGGCCTGATCTTCCGCCTGTTCCAGCCCTACGCGTTCGAGGGGCCGGGCTTCCTCGATGTCTTCAAGGTCTCCCTGGACCTGAAGCGCGACGTCCTCAGCCTGAGCGGCTGGCTGCACCTGGAAATCATCAACCCGACGAACTACTTCAACTTCTCGGAGAAGTTCGTCAATGACATCGCCGGGCTGCGCAACCAGCAGAGCGGCGCGGACTTCCCGCCAAACATACAGTGGATCGACAGACCCTTCCTGCTCTTCCCGCTGCGCAACATCTTCTTTTTCGGCCTGGGCCCGGCGCTCTCGGTCGCTGTGGCCGGCTCGCTCGTCTACGGGTCGATCCGGTGCCTGAGGCGGCGCGATCCGGCAACGATGCTGCTCATCGTCTGGGTCGTCTTCTTCTTTCTCTTCATCGCGCGCGGCTTCAACCCCACGATGCGCTACTTCATCCCAATCTACCCGAGCATGGTGGTCCTGGCCGCCTTCGGGCTCGTCTCCCTGTGGGACTGGGCAGCATCTGGCGACGCCCGGCGCTGGCTTCAGGGGCACGCGAGCCCGCCGTGGCGGCGGCTCAGTCCCTACCTCCCGGCCGTCCTCCAGGGAGCGGTCGCGCTTGTGTTTCTGGGCACCTTCCTCTGGGCGCTGGCGTTTACCGGCATCTACCGGCAGGAGATCAGCCGCGCCCAGGCCAGCCGCTGGATCCACGCGAACATTCCGCCCGGCTCCACGCTCAGCTATCAGGAGTGGGACGACGGGCTGCCGCTGAACCTGCCAGGGCTCCCGCCATCCAACGTGTACAAGTCCGTGACCCTGAAGCCCTACGTGCCCGACTCGCCTCAGAAAGTCGAGGAGCTTGTCGCCGGGCTCGACCGGATCGACTACGTGATCGAGAGCAGCAACCGGATCTACGACTCCGTCACGCGCATCCCGGCGCGTTACCCCAGCACCACCCTGTACTACAAGTACCTGTTCGACGGCACGCTTGGCTTCGAAAAGGTCGCCGAGTTCACGAACTACCCACGCCTCTTCGGCATCGAGATCCCGGACCAGTGGGCGGAGGAGGCGTTCCACGTCTACGACCACCCGAAGGTCACCATCTGGAAGAAGACGCCGGCGTACTCGCACGAGAAGGCCATCGGCCTGCTGAACCCGAACAAGGCCGCGGGCGCCGTGAACGTCATCCCCGGCAAGTCCGGCACCAATGCCCTGCGGCTGACGCCGGACGACGCCAGGACGCAGCAGGAGAACGGCGCCTGGGACGACGTCTTCTCCACGAGTGGTCTTGCCATCGAGTATCCGGCGCTGCTCTGGTTCCTCACGCTGGAGGCAGCCGCCCTGGCGGTCTTGCCCGCGGCCATGCTGTTGTTCCGGCGCCTACCGGACCGGGGCTATCTGCTCTCGAAACCGCTGGGCGTCGTGATGCTGGCATACCCGGTGTGGCTCATCGTCAGCCTGAAGCTGGTGCACTACACCCAGGGGACGATCCTGCTCTGGCTGGCGGCGATGGGCGCCGCCGGCATACTGCTTGCCCTGCGCTTCAGGGCCGAACTACTCGGGGCATTGCGCAGCCGCTGG
>DATLYJ010000060.1 GCA_035574915.1 Dehalococcoidia bacterium
GGACCGCTATGCCGCGCTTGCTCGGAAGGCCTCTCCCTACGCCTGGACCACCATTACCGTGACGAGGCCGAACATGCCCTGCGGGCTCTCCGCGTGCGTCAGCACGTGGCAGTGGAAGGCCCACAGGCCCTCCTCCGTCGCCTCGACGAGCACGTCGTAGCGGTTCCCGGGCGCGACGTCCAGGGTGTCGCACATCTGGGGTGGGTTTATCGGCCAGCCGTCCTTCTGGAATACGAGCATGGGTAGGCCGTGCAGGTGCATGGGGTGGTTCATCACGCCCTCGTTGAGGTAGCGGATGAGGACCCGCTCGCCCTTCTTTGCGACCAGCGCGTCGGTGGCGGGGAAGCCCTTGCCGTTGATCGTGAAGCCGAGGTTGAGGTCGTTCAGGACCATGATGTATTCGCGGTCGTACTTCGGGTACGAGCTCGGGTCCTTCGGGTCCACGATGAAGGCGCCGAGGAGGCCGCGGTTCACCTGGTCCATCGCGTTGTGGTGCGAGTGGTACATGTGCGTGCCGGCGTTGCGCAGCGTGAACTCGTAGGTGAAGGTCTCGCCGGGCTTGATCTGCGGCTGCGTGACGAAGGCGACGCCGTCCATGTTGTTGGGCACGTAGAGCCCGTGCCAGTGCACCGAGGTGCTCTCCTTGAGATTGTTCTTGACGTTGATGCGGACGCGGTCGCCCTCCGTGGCGCGGATGATCGGACCGGGGATCATCTTGTTGTAGCCGCGCGCGGAAATGACCTTGCCGGGCGTCACTTCCCACTCGACTTCGTCGCAGGTGATGTCGAAGACCTTCACGCCGCCCTCGATACGGGGCGTGAGGGGTTGATTGCCCTTCCCTTTGGTCAGGGGCGTCTCCTGGTTCTTCAGGAACTGGTCTACGACTTCCTTGTGGTGGCGGTCGATCTCCTCCGGAGTCTCAGTTGTCGCCGGCGCCGCCGCGCCTTCTGAAGTAGTGTGGCCTGCGGCCGCATGGTCGACGGCCGGCCTCTGGCGGTCGAGAGCCGGCGACATGGCAATGGACGCGGATCCCACGATGGTGCTGGCGGAAACAACGCCGGCGCCGATGAGCGCCTTCTCGATGAATGACCGCCGGCTAACGCCCGGCGCTTCGGACGCGACAGCTTCTCCCTGTTCGGACATACGGAGCAACACCTCCCGAAAGCTCGGGCGCCGACCGGCGCGCCCTGCACTCTCGAGGCTACCGGGCCGCGGGGCGCGGTGCGAAAGCCGAGAGTCGATTTCCGGCCGGACGAAGGTCACGACTTGTCGGGACGTTCGGCCCTTCGCTGTAAGGACGCGACGCATCCGGCGTGGCGGCGCGCGTCTGAACCGGGTGCGCCGAAGGCGCCTATAATCCCGCTACCAACCACCGCAGGAGGCCGCCATGACCGCCACCAGCGTCCGCCCCGAAGACTGCCTGGCGAGGACGGCAGGGGAGGTTGAGGTCAGGGGCCTCCTGGCGCCGGTGCGGATTGTCCGGGACCGCTGGGGCATTCCGCACATCCGGGCTTCGAGCGTCGCGGACGCTTTCTTCGGCCAGGGCTACGCGATCGGGCAGGACCGCATGTTCCAGCTCGAGCTGCGGCGGCGCCAGGCCCGCGGCACGACGGCGGCGTTCATCAACAAGGGCTTCCTGGCCCAGGACAGGTCGAACCGCCGCACCGGGTTCCAGCGCCTGGCCGAGCAGGAATGGGAGGCACAGTCCGCCGAATCCCGCCTCGTGCTGGAGGCCCACGCGGCTGGAGTGAATGCCGCCATCGAGACGCAACCGCGCCCTTACGAGTTCGAGCTACTGGGGCACAGCATGGCGCCC
This sequence comes from Dehalococcoidia bacterium, assembly GCA_035574915.1. NCBI lineage: Bacteria > Bacillati > Chloroflexota > Dehalococcoidia > Dehalococcoidia bacterium. Next base: position 1,817 of record DATLYJ010000060.1, read on the forward strand.
TGGTCGCCCGTCGACACGCTGGCAATCATGAAGATGGTAGCCCTGGGCAACCAGTGGGCGCCCCGCATCCGGCGGGCGAAGCTGTTGGCGGCGCACGGGGTCGATGCGGTGCTCAATTCGCTGCCGGACCACATACCCGGCATGGCCCTGATCACGCCCTCGGGCGCGCGCTGGGAGAGCGAGGTGCACCCCTTGCGCGCCGCCCTGGAGCAGGGGCTCGAGGAGCCGGAAGGGCCCGTGGCCGCGGGCGGCGGCTCGAACTGCTGGGTACTGGCGCCGTCGCGCACCACGACCGGCGCGGCGATCGTCTGCGGAGACCCGCACCTCAACATCCGCATACCGGCGGAGTGGCACTTGATGCACATGGAGTGCCCCGAATTCACGGTCGCGGGCCCCTGCACGCCGGGCGCCCCCGGCCCGATCTACTACGGGCACAACCGCTGGGTCGCCTGGACGATGACCCACGCCAACGGCGACAGGTGGGACGTCTACCGCGAGAAGGTGCGCCGCGGGCCAGAGGGGCCCGAGTACCTGTATCGCGGCGAGTGGCTGCCCTTCGTCTCACGGCGCGAGGTGTTCGAGGTGAAGGGCGAGCCGGCGTTTAGCGAGACGGTGTGGGAGACACGCCACGGCTTCGTGGTGATGGGCGATCCCGAGCGGGACGAGGAGGTGCTGGCGGCTCGCTGGGCGCTGTTCGAGCCGGGACACGACTTCGACGGGTTACTGGCGCTGCACCGCTCCCGGAGCGCGGCCGAGGCGCGGCAGGGCCTGCGCCTCTACGACTCGATCTCGGGCAACTTCTGTTTCGCTGACGTGGAGGGCAACATCGGCTATCAGTACACGGGCAGGGTGCCGAAGCGCCCGCCGTACCTGGTCCCCGTCCCCGGCTGGGACGGCGAACACGAGTGGGGCGGCTGGGTGGCGAAGGACGAACTGCCCTGCGAGGACAACCCGCGCAACGGCTTCATCGCCACGGCAAACAACAAGACGACCACGCCGGACTACCCCTACTACCTCTCCCCGGGCGGCGCTCCCTGGCGCGCGGACCGGCTGCATGAAATTCTTCAGAGCCGCGAGAGGTTCTCGCCCGCGGACATGCCGGCGATCCAGGGCGACCTGCTGAGTCCCGTGGCCCGCGAGCTGGTGGCCCGCTACACGAGCTTCGAGGCCAGGGACGCTGACGCGCGGCGCATGCAGGAGATCCTGCGGCGGTGGGACTGCGTCGTCGGCGTGGAGAGCCGCGAGGCGCCGGTCTACATGGAGACCTCCCAGCAGCTGATGGACCTGACGGTGAACCGCCTTTACGAGGCGGACAACACCAACGCCGAGACGCCGGCCCAGGACCGGCGCAACATCCTCTTCCGGATGCTGCGCCTCGGAGACCGCAGCCTCCTGGGCGAGTTCGAGTCCTGGGAGGCGGCGATCGAGGCGGCCCTGAAGCGCGCGGCCGCGGCCCTGCGTGAGCGCTTCGGGCCGGACGAGTCCAGGTGGCGCTGGGGTGACGCGCACTGGATGACGTGGCGTCACAACCTCGGCCGCGACCCGGAGCTGGCGCCGGTCTTCAACCTGCCCGACACGCCCGTCGGCGGCGACGGCGCTACCCTCTGGGCGACGCAGGCGCGCTTCGGCCGTGGCTCCGACCACGGCGTCTCCTATCGCCAGATATTCGACCTCTCGGACCTGAACGCCGCGCGGGTGCTGATGCCGCCTGGAAACTCGGGCCAGCCGGGGTCGCCGCACTACGGCGACAACATCAGCCGCTGGCTATCGCTCGACTACCATCCTCTTTATGTCGAGTGGCCTGACATCGAGGCGCACGCCGAGGCGGAGATGGAGCTGCGACCGGCTAAAGGTTCATGATCTCCACCGGCTCGATCTCGTCCGCGGGCCGGAAGCCGAAGATGCGGCCGTAGAAGTAAAGCTCCGCCTCCATCGAGCGCTTGATGTTCTCGGCGCGCCGGAAGCCGTGCTGTTCGCCCTCGAAGGCCAGGTAGGCGACAGGTATGCCCTTGCGGCGCAGCGCCTCGACCATGGCCTCTGCCTGGTTCGGCGGCACGATCTTGTCCTCCAGGCCCTGAAAGAAGATGACCGGACAAGCGAGGCGGTCCACGTGGTGCACGGGCGAGCGCTCGACATAGAGGTCGCGGCGCTCCGGATAGGGCCCTACCAGCCGGTCGAGATATCGCGACTCGAACTTGTGAGTGTCGCGGGCCAGCGCCTCCAGGTCGGCGACGCCGAAGTGGCTGGCGCCCGCCTTGAAGACGTCGCGGAAGGCGAGGGCGCAGAGGGTGGTGTAGCCGCCGGCGCTGCCGCCCGTAATGGCCATGCGGCCGGGATCGACCAGGCCCCGCGAGGCGAGGTAGCGGGCGCCGTTGGTGCAGTCGTCCACGTCCACTACGCCCCACTTGCCTTCGAGGCGCCTGCGGTACTCGCAGCCGTAGCCGGTGCTGCCGCCGTAGTTCACGTCGAGCACCGCGAAACCGCGGCTGGTCCAGAACTGCTTCTGAAGGCTGAAGCCGGCGCCGGCGGCGGCGGTCGGTCCGCCGTGGCTCATGACAATGAGGGGCGGCTTTTCGCCTTCCGGGGCGCGGTAGTCCTTGTTGCGGGGCGCGTAGTAGAGGGCGTGCGCCGTCAGGCCGCCTTCGGTCGGGAACTCGAGCGGCTCAGGCAGGGAGATGTAGCCGTCGTCGATGCGGAGGTCGGAAGACCAGCGCAGGGGCGTGAGGGCCTGCGTGCGCAGGTCGAGCTCGTAAACGGCGCCGGGCAAGGAGGGCGACGAGGCGACGAAGTAGGCGCGGTCGCCGGCGACGCGCACCGACCCGAAACCGTTGAGGGCAATGTCGATCGGCTGGAGGGAGCGGGCCTCGGGGTCTAACAGGGCAAGCCGGGAGACTCCGCCCTCGGCGTAGGCGCAGAGCAAGCGGCCATCGGGCAGGAAGGCGTAGGTCCGCGCGTCAAAGACCCACTGGGGCGCGCCGAACTCGGCCTCGCGCTCGACCACGATTTCCGCGCCACGGTCCCCGAGGCGGTGGAGGTTCCACCAGCCCGTGGCGTCGGAGACGAAGTAGAGACGGCCGTCAGGTGACCACTCCGGCTGGAAGATCGACTCCGAGGGACCGCCGGCGACTCTCTCGGGCGACTGCGGCAGGCCGTCCTCGCCGAGACGGGCGAGCCAGAGCTCCGTGCCGTCCCAGGGCATGTTGGGGTGGTCCCAGGAGAGCCAGCTCAAGCGGGAGCCGTCAGGGCTGAGGCGGGGCGTCGAGTAGAAGTCGTGGCCGCGGGCGACGACCGTCTCGGCGCCGGTCTCGAGGTCGATGGCGACGATGGTGTTTTCGGCGTCCTGGTCGGAACGAGTGTGGTCCTCACGGACGCAGTAGAGGAGACCACGGGCCGGGTCCACGACGCCGTCCGCGTAGCGCATGCCCTCGGCCGAGGTCAGTGGTTCGGGCGAAGTGGCCGGCCGCAGGCGATAGAGCCGCTGGTCGGCGAAATTCGAGAAGTAGACCACGCCCTGGTGCACGGCGTAGGAGCCACCGCCGTACTCGTGGACGCGCGTGCGCACGTTGTAAGGCGCCGGGGTGACGTCCGACACGGCGCCGTCCGGCGTACGCCGGACGAGGACTTGGCGGCCGCCCTCGAGGGGCCTGCCCTCGAGCCAGTAGACGTCCTCGCCATCGACCGCGATGCTGCCGAGGCTGATGCTGGACGCGACTATGAGGTCGGCCGTAATCGGGGACTTCCAGGATCCATAGGGCGCTACTTCTGCCACCGGCAAACCCTCCTGTGCGCCGCGCTTCAGGCGCTGATATATCGATAATAGTTATCAATGAGTGCCATGCTTATCGTCTCGCGTCAATGCATGCGTGCTACGCTGGTTTGTGACAAGGAGGAACAATGCCCTTCAGTCACTTCAACCTCTACGGTAAGCCCTGGGACGCGGCCGCCGACCTGCTCGAGCGTACCATCCGTATTCGCATGCAGGACGAGGAGGAGCCCGCGCCGGAGCTGAGCGAGGCGGAGATCAGCGAGGCCGAGCGCCGGGCCGCAATTGCGCGAGAGCGCATGCGCCGCCTGGGCATCCGCTGAACGCGGTCCCTCACGCCTTGAACCTGGTCTCGATCTCGCGCCAGCCGGGCGCCCCTACCACGTCTTCGAACTCGTGAAAGCCCATGAGGGACCCCTGGCGCGAGGCCGTGGTCTTTGTCTCGAACAGCACGCGGTAGATGTCGAAGATGGCGCGGGCGGCCGCGAATAGCGCCGACAGCGGATAGACCACCATCTTGAACCCCAGACCCTGGAGCTCCGCCGACGAGAGCAGCGGCGTCTTGCCGCCCTCGATCATGTTCGCGAACAGAGGCGCATCGGGGATTGCCGCTGCGATCGCCTTCAGCTCGTCCACGGAGCGTGGCGCCTCCACGAAGACCACATCGGCGCCGGCGTCTCGATAGAGCTTGCCCCGGCGGATCGCCTCCTCAAGACCGAGGGGCTCGCGGGCGTCGGTGCGGCCGATGATCACCAGGTCGTCATCGCCGCGGGCCTCCACGGCGGCGCGCAGCTTCTGCACCTGGTCCTCCGCCGCGATCACGCGCTTCCCTTCGAAGTGGCCGCACTTCTTCGGCCACTCCTGGTCCTCGAGGATGATGCCGGCGACGCCGGCATTCACGCACTCGCGCACGGTGCGGATCACGTTCAGGGGATTGCCGTAGCCGGTGTCCATGTCGGCGACGACGGGGAGGTCGACCGCGTTCACTATGTTTCGGGCGCGCTCGATGATCTCGCTGGCGGTCATGAGGCCGATGTCCGGGGCGCCGAGGGTGGCGGCGGCGAAGCCGAAGCCGGTCGTGAACACGGCATCGAAGCCGGCGCGCTGGGCCAGGCGCGCCGAGAGCGCGTCGTAGGCGCCAGGCAGGACGACGATCTCCGGCCCCTCGAGCATCTTGCGGAGCAAAGTCGACCTGCGCATGAGTCCCTCCAACGGCATGCTGGTCGCAGGATAGCCTGCTCTGGCCCGGGGCGGTATGCCTCCGCGCGTGGGAGCGCCTCGCTGCGCCCCAGCGGCGACCGCCAGGAGACGGCGAAGGCGCTAACGCACGACCAGCTCCAGCGAGTCGAGGTCGAAGGTGCCGGCGTTATAGAACTCGAGCTTGATCACCTGGCCAGCGTAGGCGCTGAGGTTGACCTCCTTCGTAACCCACTGGCCCGCGGAGGCGCTGTCGTTGGTCACGACCCGCTGACAGCGAGTGAAGGTAGGGCCGCAGAGCACGTAGAGGTTGTAGATGCCGCCTGAAGCCACGCGACGCTTGTACGTCAAGGTCACGTTTCCGCCGGGCACCTGGAAAGCGGCCGTGACCGGCGCCATGGCGTTGGGCGCCCGGCCATAGCTGCCGTCCGGGCCTCCGCTCATCAGCTCCGGGACAGAGCCTGCCGGGCCGGAGACGTCCCACTGGTCCAGGACGACGCGCATGACGCCGGCGTTATCGAGGCCGGTGGTGCCGCTGCTCTGGACGCGAAGGCGTATGGACTGCCCGCCCCAGGTGGTCACGTTGATTGCGCGCGTTCGCCAGCCGGAGCTGCCGCAGTCGGCAGGACTGACACCCGTCGAGGTCGTGTAGTCCGGCCCGCTGAGGACGGAAAGCGAGAGACAAGCCGAACCGCCGAGGAAGCCGATGTCGATGCTCAGGGTCTGGGCTCCGGCGGGGACGTCGAAGGGCGCGGAGAGGAGCGAGCTGCCGTTGGTCAGGGCGGCGAAGAAGCCGCCCGGTCCGCCGTCCTGGACGGCCACGCCGCCGGAAGCGGACCAGCCGGAGAGGTCGCCGCTGTCGAAACCGTGGTTGGCCGGCGGCGTACCGACGCCATAGGAGGGCGCGTCGAACCTTCCGTTCGGGACCAGCGAGCCGCCGGGCACGGGTGTCCCGGTAGGCGCCGGCGTGCTGGTCGGCGTCGTGGGGGCGCTCGTGGACGTTGGGCTGGGGAGGGGGGTGCTGGTAGGCGCCGGCGTCGCGGTCGAAACGCCAGTCGGCGTCGATGTGGCCGGGGGCTGCGGGGTGCTGGTGGGCACGGGCGCGGGGGAGCAGGAGGCGCCCAGGTACAGCACCGGCTCCCGGAAGGCGTCCGGGTCGCCGCTGAACCCGCACTCGCTGGCCTGGGGCACCGTCCAGCCAGCGGCGGTCATGGCCGCGAGGAGAGAGACGGAGTCGGCCGCGCCGGCGTAGCCGGTCGCGACCCGGAAGAGGGCCACGGCGCCCGCGACGTGCGGCGTAGCCATGCTGGTGCCGCTTGCGGTGAGGTAGCCCCCGCCGAACCAGGTGGACTCGATGCAGACGCCGGGGGCCGCTATGTCCACGTTCGCCCCGAAGTTGCTGAAGTCAGCGAAGGTGTCGTCGACGTCACTGCGGCAGGTGGCAGCGCCTAGGCCGCCCGGCGCGCCATCGAAGTCCGCGAACGCGGACACCGTGATCGCGGGGCCGCAGTTCGCTGGCGTGTAGTTGGCTGCGTCCTGGCCGGCATTGCCGACGGCGACGGCGTAGGCGACACCGGCGGCGATGGAGTTCGCGATCGCGGTGCAGAGGCTGGGGGCATTGCCCGTGCTCAGGCTCATGTTCACGACATCGATTGTCCCGGCGTTAGCCGTGACCCAGTCGACGGCGCGGATGAGGCAGGAGACGGAGCCGCGGCCGCCGCTATCCAGGACCTTGACCGCCCACAGGCGCGCCCCGGGCGCCACGCCAACAACACCCTGGCCGTTGTCGCGCGCGGCGGCGCTGCCGGCGACATGGGTGCCGTGGCCGTTGTCGTCGTCGTAGGAGCCGGAGCCGTTGCCGCAGAAAAAGAACGCGCCCTGAAAGCGGGCGCCGCCCACGACGTTGAGGTCGGGGTGGTCGACATCGATGCCGGTGTCGATCACGGCGATGTCGACGTCGAGGCCGACGTCGACGCCGTCGATGCCGGAGGCGGGGTTGTCCTCGGCGTCGATGCGGTCGACGCCGGTGGGGAGGACCTGGTCCGCGATGGTGACGACCTGGTCCTGCTCGACGGAGCTGACATTGGGGTTGCGGCGCAGGGCCTGGGCAGCCCGCTCCGGCATTTCGGCGGCGAAGCCGTTCACGGCGGCCGAGTAGAGAACGTCGGCCGTGAAGCCAAGCCGGCGGCCCTCGGCGTCCGCGAAGGCAGCGGCGTTGACGTTACCGCGCAGCAGGACGATGTAACGCCCCGGGATCCGCTCCGGCGCGCCGGCGACGGTCCGGGGACTGCTGTCTACTGAAGTCAGAGCGAAGGCCGCGGCTGCTGCCAGGGCCACGGTGAGGACAAGGCCCCGCCAACTCTTCATGGCGCCCTCCCGCAAGGCAGATAACACTAGCCAGCGGGAGGTCCCAGCGGGGACTGGCAGCGAGATCTTAGGATCGATTACGTAATGTTGACAAGCTTTGAATCTGCGGAGGCCGTGTTTCGCGTCCCAACAACCGCGGTATGGCGCTACTTACCCAGGGTCTGGGCGACGTCCCTGTTCACGAGCTCGCCGCCGCGCGTCATGAGGCCTCTGGCGAGCGCGGGGTCAGCCGCAAGCGCCTTGGAGATGCCCAGGTCGGCGAGCTTGAGGACGTAAGGCATGGTGGCGGCAGTAAGGGCGGCGGTGGCAGTGCGCGGCACGGCGCCGGGCATGTTGGCGACGCAGTAGTGGACGACGCCCTCCTCGACGTAAATCGGGTCGGCGTGGGTCGTCGGCCGTGAGGTCTCGAAGATGCCGCCCTGGTCGATGGCGACATCCACGATGACGGCCCCCGGGCCGACGGTACGGAGGTCTTCGCGTGAGACCAGCTTCGGCGCCAGACGGCCGCCGCGGACGAGCACGCCGCTGATCAGCACGTCGGCGCCGACGATGGCGGTGTCGATCATCGAGGGGGTCGAAGGCAGCGTCACCACGCGGTTGGGGAAGAGGCCCTCGATCTCGCGCAGCTCCTCGAGTCTCGGCGCGAGCACGGTGACGCGGGCGCCCATGCCGAGGGCGACAGCGGCGGCGTTCCGGCCGACAGTGCCGGCGCCGAAGATGACGACGTTCGCCGAGGGCACGCCCGGCATGCCCGACATGAGCTTGCCGCGCCCGGGACCGGGCTTGCGCAGGTACTGGGCCGCCACCTCCGGCGCGAGGCGTCCCGCGATCTCGCTCATGGGGATGAGGAGGGGCAGCGACCCGTCGTCCAGCGCCACGGTCTCGTAGGCGATGGAGGTCGTGCGGGCGCGCAGGAGGGCATCGGCGGCGTCCGGCGTCGTGGCGAGGTGGAGGTAGGTGAAGAGCGTGAGATCGGGCCGCATGAGAGCAAACTCCGGCGGCTGGGGCTCCTTCACCTTCACGATGAGGTCTGCGCCCGCCCAGACGTCAGCGGCCGAGGGCAGGACCTCGGCCCCGGCCGCCCTGTAGGCCTCGTCGGAGTAGCCGCTGCCCACGCCAGCGCCCGCCTCGACGAGCACGCGGTGGCCGTGCCGGACGAGGTCGCGGACGCCGTCGGGCGTGAGCCCGACGCGATACTCCTCGGTCTTGATCTCGCGCGTAGTGCCGACGATCACGCCTGCATACCTCCCGCCGCCTCCGCTTGCTGGCTGGAGCCCGAGGGCATGCCTTCCAAGGGCGAAGGCGGGTGCTCGCGCAGCTTCTCGGAGATGTGCTTCAGTTTCGCGAGGACGCGGCCGTTGATCGAGTCGGGCGGATAGGACCCGTCCTCGCCCCTACGGCCGGCCTCCACTCCCGTCAGCAGCTCTACAGCCTCGTCGATGGTGCTGATGCTGTAGACGTGGAACCGGCCCTGGCGCACAGCCTCCACCACGTCCTCCCTCAACACCAGGTGCTGTACGTTGCTGGCCGGTATGATTACGCCCTGTTCGCCTGTGAGGCCGGCGTTCCGGCAGACGTCGTAGAAGCCTTCGATCTTGTAGTTGACGCCGCCGATCGCTTGCACCTCGCCGCGCTGGTCCATGGAGCCGGTAATGGCAAGCGACTGCTTGATCGGGACGTCGGCGAGGCGGGAGAGGAGGGCGCAGGTCTCGGCGCAAGTGGCGCTATCCCCCTCGATGGGGCCGTAACTCTGCTCGAATGAGAGCCGGGCCGCGAGGGTCAAGGGGCGCTCGGTGGCGTAACGGTCGACCAGGAAGCCCTGGAGGGTGAGCACGGCCTTGGTGTGCAGCGGGCCTGCAAGCCTGGCTTCGCGCTGCAGGTCGATGACGCCCTCCCGGCCCACACCGATGCTGGCCGTGATGCGCGAAGGCTGTCCGAACACCGTGTCGCCGAGGTCGACGACCGAGAGGCCGTTGACCTGCCCGACAGCCTCGCCGGAAGTGCTGACGACTATGATCCCGCGCTGTACCGCCTCCCGCACGTGCTCTTCGATGAGGTTCACGCGGTAGATGCGCTCTTGCACCGCGCGCTGGATGTGCGGCAGGCGGACCACGTCCTGGCCCTCGGAGCGGGCCCAGAAGGCCGCCTCGCGGACGATGTCCAGGAGGTCGCCGAAGCGCACCGATAGCTTCTGCTGGTCCTCGACCATGCGCATGCCTTCCTCGACGACGCGCGCCACGGCCGCGGCGTCCAGGTGGGGGAGCTCCTCCTTCCGGGCGACGGCGGAGATCAGGGACGCGTACGCCTGCTGGTGCTCGGGCGTGCGGTCGATGTGCATGTCGAAGTCTGCCTTGACCTTGAAGAGCTCCCGGAATTCGGGGTCGAAGGTGTAGAGGACTCGGTAGACCTCTTCGCGGGCCAGGCAGATGACCTTGCCTGTCCAGGGGATCGGCTCCGGCCTCACCGTCTTCGTCTCCAGGTAGCCGAGACGCTCGCCCAGCTCCTCGATGGTGAGCTGGCCGGTCCGCAGGACGCGCTTCAGCTCGACGTACGATACCGGGTTCGCCAGGAGGTCGTCGGCGTTGAGGATGAGGAAGCCGCCGTTTGCTCGGTGCAGGGAACCGGGGCGGATCATGGTGAAGTCGGTGACGAGCGCGCCGAAGACCGCCTCCTTCTCGATGCGGCCGAGGAGGTGGCCAGGCGAGGGATTGGTCTCGTGCACCACGGGCGCGTGGGTGCTGCGCGTGTGGTCGATGAGGAGGTTGACCTCGTAGCGTCTCAGGCCGCTGTCGCGCTGCGGCGGGAAGGCGGCAGGATGGGGCGGCGGCGCCTGGGGCTGAAAGAGCGCGATGTTCTCGACCATGTCATCGCGCACCTCTGCGAGGTACTCGACGACCTCCGGGTAGGCCGCGAAGTGCTCCTTGAGGGGCTCTATCAGCGCGTCGGCGACCACGGCGGCGATGTTGTGCTCGAGTTCGGCCAGTCGCGCCATCGCTGCCGCCTCGACGCCCTCCTCCTGCTTCATCGCCATGCGCAGCTCGGCCATCAGGGCCTCACGCTTCTGCAGGAGCGCGGCACGCTCGTCGTCGGACAGGCCCGCGAAGGCCTGGTCGTCCATTGGCTTGCCGTCGAGCAGGGGCACGAGGAAGAAGCCCGCGGGGTTGCCCTGAAGCAGGAAGCCGTTCTGCCGAGCCTGAGCAGCGAGCTGCGAGAAGAGGACATCGCGGTGGCGCTGGACGGCGCTCAGGATCTCGTCCCGGCGGTTGATGAAGTCCTCGGAGGTAAAGGTGCGGGGGACGCGGTCCTTGGCCTCCTGCACCATTGTCGCCATCATCACGCAGAGCTCGCGGCCGCGGCCGGGAGGCAGGCCGAGGGCGTTCGGACGGCTGGGGTCGCGGAAGTTATAGACGTAGCACCAGTCCTGGGGCACGGCTCCGCGGCGCGCATACTCCTGGACGTGGTCCAGCACGGCCGTCGTGCGCCCGGTGCCCGGCTCGCCGGCGACGCAGATGTTGAAGCCCTTGCTCTGGATGGTGAGGCCAAAGCGCAGCGCCTGGACGGCCCTGTCCTGCCCAATGAGGCCAACGTAGGGCGGCACTTCGGCGGTGGTTTCGAACGTGTAGATCGAGGGGTCGCAGGCGGGCCGCAGGTCAGCGGCGCTGAGCTCGGGCACTGAGTCCTCGCAGTCTACGCAACCAATCCGAGTATATCAGCCGCTCCCCGTGTGACCGTGGGCCCGGCAGGAGGAACTCCGCCATCCGGGGCTTCGTCTTCCCCAATGTCCGGGCGGGCTTTAGGATGCGGACGACTGGGTCAGGAGGGACGATGCCTTACGTCGAGCGTGACGGAGTCAGGGTGTACTACGAGGACGAAGGCAGGGGCGTGCCTCTCGTCCTCGGGCATGCGTACAGCTCATCCGGGAGGATGTGGCAGGGCTTCGTCGAGGCGTTCAGGGACTCCTACCGCATCGTTACCTACGACATGCGAGGCCACGACCGGAGCGACAGCCCCGCGGACCCGTCGCAGTACAGCGAAGAGGCCACCGTCGGCGACCTCGAGGCAATCTGCGCTGCCTGCGGTATCGAGAGGGCGGCGTTCGGCGGCCTTTCGCTCGGCGGCTACATGTCCCTGGCTTACTATCTCAAGCACCCGGACAGGGTGCTGGCTCTGATGCTCTTCAGCACGGGGCCGGGGTTCCGCAACCCTCAGGCGCGCGAGAACTGGAACCAGATGGCGGAGGGCATCGCGAAGGGCTTCGATGAGAAGGGGCTGGAGGCGCTCGGCCGGGGCGCGGAGGTGCGGGCGAGCGAGCAGCGCTCGGCCGCCGGGCTGGCGATGGCGGCGCGGGGCATGCTGGCCCAGTTCGACGCGCGTGTGATCGAGTCGCTGGAGTCCATCACGGTACCGACGCTGGTCCTGATGGGCAGCCGCGACCAGGCCTATGCGGCCTCCACCGATTACATGACCGCCAGGCTGCCCAGGGCAACCAGGGTCGTCATCGACGACGCCGGGCACGCGGCAAACATCCACCAGCCGGAAGCATTCAATCAGGCCGTGCGCGACTTCCTCCGCAGCGCCGGCCTCTAGGCCGCGCTGAACGGCACTTCCGCCGTGAAGGCCGATTGGTGAGAATGAGGCGACGCGGCAGCTTGAGGAGGCAGCAGCGATGATTGAAATCGGCATCTATCCCAAGAAGGTGACGCTGCGAGACGGCAGCTCGGTCACGCTCCGCCCCATGGTCCACGAGGACGCGGAGGAGCTGCTGCAGTTCTTCCTGGGTGTGCCAGAAAGCGAGCGCTGGTTCCTCAAGGAAGACGTGACCTCTCCCCGGGTAATCCAGCGCTGGTGCGAGGAAATCGACTACCGGCGCGCCCTGCCGCTCCTGGCGCTCACCGACGACGGCCGCATCATCGCCGACGCCGTGCTTATCCGCCGCCGCGGCGGCTCCCGAAGCCACCTCGCGGAGTTCCGGGTCGTGGTAGCGCCCGACTTCCGCAGCAAGGGCCTGGGCGTGATGCTGATCCGGGAGCTTTGCGACATCGCCAACGACGCCGGCATCGAACGCATGGTGGCCGAGATGGTGGTAGGGCCCGAGGACGACGCTATCCATGCCGCCGAGTGGCTGGGGTTCTACAAGGTGGCGACGCTGGAGGGCTTCGCGAAGGACCAGCAGGGCCGCGACTGCGACGTGGCAATCATGACCATGCCCCTCGGCCGCTACTACGAGTGGACGAAGTTCTGAGGCAACCCCTCCCCATGCCCTCGTGACGAGGAGGCGCTATCGGAAGCCCTGGGGACTGGGCGCGCCCAAGTCATGGCCGAGAGGCCAGGTACTCCCGCACCCACTTGTCTTCGAGCTGCTCGGCGTAGGGGCCGCCGGGGTTGTCCACGGTCCAGACGTGGATCATCTCCGGGATCGTGACGGCAACCGAGGCCAGGGGACAGCCCCCGAAGGGCGAGACGATGCCGAAAGCGGGCGGCAGCAGCGTGAAGCAGATGTTGTGGGCGTGCCAGCGGGCGATGGAGCCGCCAATGTCAGGGCCGGGCTCGCCGGCCTTCTCCATGACATACACGGCGCCTAGCAGGACGAACCGCCCGTCCTTGACCCCGTACACCAGCGACTCCGGCCGGGTGGGGTCGAGCACGCGGCCGTCCTTCTTGTAGGCCTTGTTCTCGAAGTGCCTTTCGACGCCAAGGGCGGGCCCAGAGACCTTATAGCCGTCCCGGATTGCCACGCGCACGTCTGCGTACCTGGCGATGCCCGCCTTCGTCGCCTCGGCGAAGAGCGCGGCGGCCGTCGCCTGCTCCGCGGTCGGTGGCTCGCCGGAGGAGGGCCGGAGGATGACGCCGGCCTGCGCCCGGGCCGCAAACGTGTGGGAGTGTCCCGGGGCGTGGGCGTGCGGCCCCGTGCCGGGGGCGTGCTCATGAGGCGCGACGGCGGCGTCAGCGTTGCCGTGCGCGACGAATCCGCCGACCCAGATCACCGTGCCGGAGACCAGGACCATGGCGACGAAGCCGGTGCTGGCGAGCGGGCGGACCAGCCGCCTGCGAAAGCCCTTCTCCGGCGAGTAGGCGGGGATCGCGATGAGGCCGAGCGCCAGCATCTCCGCCAGCTTGGTGGCTATGCCAAGCTGGTCCGGCTCCTCCTGCCATCCGGAGCCTGTGTGCACCAGGTAAGCACCGATGCTGGCGCCGAGCAGCAAGGCGGCGTTGCGCCGCCATGGCCTCTCGCCGAAGGCGTCGAGGCCGAGTTTCACGAAGGCCACACCGGCGGCAAGGAACATCAGGTTCAGCGCCGGGGCGCCGCGGTGTCCCAGCGGCAGGGCCAGGTGGATAACGCCGCTAAAGAGCAGCAGGCCGGCAACCAGCCTCGTGGCGAACGAAGCCGACTCGATGCGGTCCAGGCGTTGGCCCCAGCGCGGGTCGCCGGTAGCGGCGCGCGCCCGCAGCCAACGCAGTGCGAGCCAGGCGGCTGGCAGGTATGCCAGGGCCGCGATGAAGGCCGGGTAGTGCTCCGGCGCGATGCCGGTCCAGAACGTGCTCTGCGACTCCATGGTCCGTGCTCCCCTTGTGTGCTCGCGGGGTCAGGCCGCCGCCTGCGCGCCTTCCGGTTTCGCGCGAAGGGCCTCGTGAGCGGCGACCGCCGCGGCCTTCGGGCGCCGGAGCAGTCGGATCACGCTCAGGGGCAGGGCGACGTTGGTGAGCAGCGTCATCAGGTTCAGGCTGAAGTCGACCTGGTCCAGGAGGCCAAGGATGAGGCTGAGGCCGAAGCCGAGGAGCGTCAGCCACTGCACCGCCAGTGTGGCCCTTCGCGCCCAGCGCCACCGCCGCACCGTGCCGGCGGCGAGCACGAACAGCAGCAGCGGCACGCCGAGCGTTAGCGGCATGGCCGCCGGGTTGCCTCCCGTGAACAGCAGCATGGCCGCGCCCGCAAGCAGCATCATCGCGCCCTGCAGCAGCAGGAGCGCGTGCAAGACCTCGAGCCGGCTAGCGTCGGTGTCTCCGTTATGTCGCGTTGCTTCCACCTTGCTCCCCCCCGACTTGCACGCCCGCATTGTGGACGAGCGTCCGTGGTGAGATCGTCGGCCGCGGCGCTGAGTGCTGCCTTAGAGAAGGATAAGAATTCGATGAGATTTGGGGTTGAAGGCCTTAGACGGTGGGAGTCGCGCCGGCCACGTTCCTGACGGCTGAGGCGGGGTCGCGGGCTTCATCGCCAACTGCCTCTGCGCTCCCGCCCTCGGCCGCCGGCGCGGCCAGGGGTAGGTCGACACGGAAGACGGCGCCCCAGGGGCTGTTGTTGGCGGCCGAGATGCGTCCGGAGTGCTCCTCGACGATCCAGCGGGCGATGGCGAGACCGAGCCCGGCGCCGCCGCCGCTGCGCGACGGGTCCGCCTGGTAGAAGCGGTCGAAAATGCGGCCGAGGTGCTCCTCTGGGATGCCATCGCCATCGTCCTCGACCAGCAGCGTCGCTTCGTTCCCGCGGCGGCGCAGCGAGACGCGCACGCGGCCGCCCTCGCGCGTGTGGCGGACGCCGTTGTCGATGAGGATCCAGAGGAGCCGGCGCAGCGCGTCGCCGTTGCCCTGAAGCAGTACGGACTCAGCATGCGCCCGCACTTCACGGTCGGGGTGCAGGCCCGCGGCCTGACGGCACACCTCCCGCACGACCTCGCCGAGGTCGAGCAGCGTGACCTCGAGGTGATAGCCGGCGTCGGCGCGCGCGAGAGCCAGGAGGTCGTTGACGAGGCGGCTCATGCGCTCGCTCTCTTCGGCGATGTCGCGCAAGGCCGCGACCCGGTCGGCTTCGTCGGCGTCCGGGCGCTGAAGTAGAAAGCCGGCGTTGCTCCTGATCGTGGTGAGCGGTGTCCGCAACTCGTGCGAGGCGTCGGCGACGAAACGCTGCTGGGCCTCGAGCGCCACGGCCAGCCGCCCGTAGGCGTCTTCGAGGCGCGACATCATGCCGTTGAAGCTCTCGCTGAGTCGGCGCAGGTCGTCGCGGGCGGGAGGCACTGGCAGACGGCGGCTGAGGTCGTGAGTGCGGCCTACCTCGTCCGTGAGCAGGGCGAGCTGCTTCAGCGGCCTCAGTGCACGTCCGATCACCAGCCAGATCGCGCCGCCGGCGACGAGAAAGGCGAACACCGCGGCGGCGACCAGAAAGACGGTGACGACGCCGATGTCCTGCTCGACCCTCCGGGTGGTCTGGGCCGCCACGACGTAACCGCTGAGGCCGAGGTCAGGCCGCGACCAGGGGCGAACGTGCAGGCGCAGACGGCCGGCAGCGCTGGGGACCGTAGCTCTCGCCTGGCCAGACGCGCTTGCGGCCGCCAGCAGGTCGGCCGGAAGCGCGGGCGGCCGCCCCTGTACAGCGCCTGTCGCGGCCAGGGCCTCGCCGCCGGGGCCGGTGACGACAAGGAAGATGTCCTCGGAAGTCGCGGGGTTGACTGGCGCCAGGAGAGGCTGAGGCCGGAGGGCCTCCGGCGATGCGCTGGCGATTGCGGCGAGGGCGGACTCGGCGCGCGCCGCGAGTTGGCGGTCCTGTTGCTCGGAGCCGGTCGCCTGAAACAGGCCCCAGAAAGCGAGCGTCACGAAGATGACGGTCCCACCCACCACCGCCAGTCCGAAGAGGGCAATACGGACGCGGATGGTCATCTCACGCCTCACGCAGGACGTAACCGACGCCGCGCACGGTCTGGATCAGGCGCGGCCCGCCGTGCTCCTCAAGCTTCGCCCTCACGTAGCCGACGTAAACGTCCACGACGTTGCTCGTGGTCTCCGAGTCGAAGCCCCAGACGGAATCGAGGAGCTGAGCGCGCGTCAATACCTGCCGCGGGTGGCGCAGGAACTGCTGCAGGAGGGCAAACTCCTGCGCTGTGAGGGCCACCTCGCGGCCCCCTCGCTCCACGCAGTGAGCCGCCACGTCCATGACCAGGTCCGCAAAGCGCAGCACCTGGCCGGACTGCGGCGCCCTGCGGCGCAGGAGAGCGCGGACGCGCGCCAGCAGCTCCTCGTGGGCGAAGGGCTTCACCAGGTAGTCGTCGGCGCCGGTATCCAGCCCGCTGACCCGGTCCGTGGTGGCGTCGCGGGCCGTAAGCATGAGGATGGGCACGTCGCTGTCGGCGCGGATGCGGCGGCAGACCTCGAAGCCGTCGATGTCCGGCAGCATCACGTCCAGCACCACGAGGTCGGGCGCGTGGACGAAGGCGCTATCGAGCGCCATGCGGCCGTCGTGTGCGACATCGACGTCGTAGCCCTCGTAGAGCAGGGCGCGGCGCACGGACGCCGCGATGCGGGCGTCGTCGTCCACGACCAGTATGTGCGGCTTTGCGGTCATCGCTATGAGAGTCTCGGCCCCTGATGAGAATTGCGTGAGACAGCGACTTCCCGGCGCGGGCGCTCGGCCCCCGCACGGCCGATAATCAGACCGTGGCGCCCCGACTCACTGCCGTCTTGCTCATCACCTGCCCCGACCAGCCGGGCCTTGTGGCCACGGTCTCGGACTTCGTGTACCGGCATGGGGGCAATATCCTCCACGCTGACCAGCATACAGACCGCGAGGAGGGCGTGTTCCTGCAGCGGGTGGAGTGGGAGATGAGGGGATTCGACCTGCCGCGCGAGGCCATCGACGCCGAGTTCGCGCCGATCGCGCGGCGTTTCGGGATGGAGTGGCGCCTGCACTTTTCCGACGAGGTCCCCCGCGTCGCCGTCTTCGTCTCGCAGTTGCCGCACTGTCTGTACGACCTCCTGGCGCGCTGGCGAATGGGCGAGTACCAGGCAGATTTCTCGCTGGTGGTCAGCAACCACGAGACCCTCCGCCCGGTAGCCGAGAGCTTCGGCGTCCCCTTCGAGGCATACACCCTCACGAAGGAGACCAAGGCGGCGCAGGAGAGGCTAATCCTGAAACGATTGCAGGAGGAGCGAATCGACCTGGTGGTCCTGGCGCGCTACATGCAGATCGTCGGACCCGGGATCATCGGCAGCTACGCGGACCGGATCATCAACATCCACCACTCGTTCCTGCCCGCCTTCGCCGGCGCCCGGCCCTACCACCAGGCGCATCAGAGGGGAGTGAAGATCATCGGCGCAACGGCGCACTATGCCACCGAGGAGCTAGACCAGGGGCCGATCATCGAGCAGGACGTGGTGCGCATTAGCCACCGTGACAGCGTGGCCGACCTGGTGCGCAAGGGCTCCGACCTCGAGAAGGTGGTGCTGGCGCGCGCCGTGAAGCTGCACCTGGACCGCAGGGTCATCGTGTACAGGAACAAGACGGCCGTGTTTGCCTGAGGCCGCCAGGCCTCAACGAAGCGGCGCGGGCTACTGCAGCGGTGACTTCGGCGTCGGGAGAAGGCGCGAGACCTTGATCTCCTCCCGGATGAGCATCTCGGAGACTCGCGGCGCGATCCTTTCGCGCCAGTGGTCGCTCTGGTATACGGCCTTGTACAGGCGCAGGCGCTCCTCTTCATCCTTGAAGCGCCGGAGCCAGACGTAGGCGTCGGGGTCGCCTTCCGCGGTGAAGCTGCCAAGGATGACCATGCCCCGGGCGACCTGGAAGGGGATGATCTCCTCTTCCATGAGCCGGACCCACTCCGCCATACGGCCCTCCCGGATCCGGTACTGACGGAGCTCGAAAAGCACCTCGTCAGGCCTCGGGCCTTTCCCCGGCCTGAGGGCCGGCCTCGGTTTCGGCCGAGCTCTCGGCCGCGGTGCCGGTGGCGGGCAACTGGGCTTCGCCCGGGGAAGGCGGCGCCTCACTGGCCAGCGGAAGCTCCGCCTCAGGCGCCGGCCGTCCCGGCAAGCGCTGCCGGGCGCGGCGGGCGAGGGCCACC
>DATLYJ010000061.1 GCA_035574915.1 Dehalococcoidia bacterium
TGCGCCGCGGGCGCGACTGGATGCTCGGCTACACCCTGCGCGACCAGTCGGTGCTCAACAGCACCCACCAGTTCGGAAAGCGAGCCAACCTCACGCTGGGTAACCCGCGCGCCAATGCCGGCAATGCCCGCGGCGGCGACCCTATGGCGGGCTACCAGGTCAGGGGCGTGAAGAGCCGGCTGCGGATTTCGGAGACCACGCCGGAGAGCGTCGCTCGCGCGGACGCAAACTTTGCCCAGTTCGCGGAGTGGGCCGGCGGCGGCGTCGGCCAGTGGGACTACACCATCAACCTGCCGGAAGCGCGCGTGCTGCACGCCACCGTGAACAAGGCGCACACCTTCGGCGGGTATGTGCGCTACACCGCCGACAGCCGGCCGACCTCGGAGACGCACTCCCTCGGCATCATGACCTACAAGGACGGGCGCTGGGGTAGCTCCGGCGGCATTGGCGTGATGATGTACCACGACTACACGAATGACCTCAGGGCGTAAGACCCGCAGCCGGGGAAGCGGGAGACAGGGAGCAGGGGACGTTAGAGGGCAGGAGAGCAAGCGGGAGCCTAGAGCGAGGACGAGTTGAGGTTCACGTCTGAGAGCACAGAGATGGGGGTAACGGAACGCGGCTTCGAGATCGAGGTCGCGGGGGAGCGGGTGCCCGGGATCATCTGGGCGCCGGAGGGGGCGAAAGGGCCGCGGCCCCTGCTCCTGCAGGGCCACGGCGGCACGCAGCACAAGCGCACGGAGGGCATCCTGGCGCGCGCCCGGAGCATGGTGAGGCATCACGGCTACGCGGTCATCGCCATCGACGCGCCCGGGCACGGCGACCGGACGACGCCGGAGGCGCAGGCCGCAGCCCAGGCCGCGCTCGCGGAGCGCATGCGCAACCGCCAGCAGACCCGGCCGCCGGAGGAAATGCGGGTGATGAGCGAGCGCACGCGCCGCGCGGTGCCCGAATGGAAGGCGACTCTGGACGCCGCCCAGCAACTCGATTACGTCGGAGAGGGGCCCGTTGGCTACTGGGGCGTGTCGATGGGCACAGCAATCGGGGTGCCGTTCATTGCCTCGGAGCCACGGATCAAGGCTGCCGTCCTCGGCCTGGCGGGCCTGCGCCCTGGCGCCGAGGAGTTCGAAAAGGACGCGCGCAGCATCACGATCCCTATCCTCTTCGTGTTCCAGTGGCACGACCAGCTGGTCTCGCGCGAGGCGGGCATCGCCTTGTTCGATGCCTTCGGCTCGCGGCAGAAGACGATGCACATCAATCCCGGCGGGCACACCGGCATCCCTGCGTTCGAGCGGGAGGCCTTCGAGAGTTTCTTCGTCCGGCACCTGGGCCGCGCCGAGAGCTAAAAGGCGAGGGGACGCGCCGCGGTGGCGCGTCCCCCGCCTGGGAGGGCAGACTGGGCGGCCCGCTAGCCCTTTGCGATCGGCGGCTTCGTGTCGTCGATCCAGATGTGGATCGCCGTCTCGCTGCCGCCCGCGTAGAGCGAGCCGCTCAGGAACACCCCGGCGTTGCCCACCACCGGCCAGTCGAGCGTGAAGCCGCGGGCCTGGCCGGGGAACGGCACGGCCCACATCGCTTTCGCCATGTACTGCTGGTAGGCCTTCGCGATCGCCTTGCGCTTGTCGGTGTCGAACTCCGAGCGGATGTCCTGGATGAACTTCGTGACCGCCGGGTCGCCGGCCGCCGGGTTCGAGCCCGAGGGGTCGAAGCCTTTGAAGCGCGGGCCCTGGGGGTGGAAGCGGGCGAACATGAATACGCCCATGTCCGGCTCCGGGTTGTCGGCGCCGATCGCTATACCGTTGAACGCCCCCTTGCCGTAGTAATACTTCGGCAGCCACTCGGTCTGGTAGTCCGGGTTCTCGATCTTCACCCGGAAGCCCACCTCGCGCGCGAAGCCGACCTGGACCTCGGCCTGGTTGGGGAAGCTGGTGCCGTACTGGCTGGTGGAGATGTAGTAGGCGTTGACGTCGACGCCGTTGGGGTATCCCGCCGCCGCGAGCAGCTTCTTCGCCTCCGCGGGGTCATAGTGGAAGTACTTCGCGTTCGGCCCGAAGGTCTTCTGGTCCTGCGGGTCGACCCACCATCCCTCGATGCCGGACGGGAAGTGACTGTGCCACCGCTTCTCCACCGGGAGGCCGGCCTTCAGGAATGGTTCCGTGTTGCCGAAGGTGTCGATCCAGAGGTCGCGGTCGATGGAGATCGACCAGGCCTGGCGGACACGCTCGTCCTTGAACGGCGAGTTACCCTCGTATCCGAACCAGGAGTTGTACCACAGGCGGTTGAAGTTCCCCTGCAGCATCAGCAGCTGGTTGATGTCGCGCTTCGTCTGGAGGACATCCTCCTGGCGGACGCCGAACGAGTAGACGTTGCCGGCGCGGAACTGTGACAGACCAGCGGCATACTCGCTTACGATCGGGTACTCGTATTTGTTGATGAACGGGCGGTCGGTCCTGTACCAGTTCGGGTTCTTTGCGTAGGTGAAGCCCGTCGAGGGCTGGTACTTCTCGAGGAACCACGCGCTCGAACCCCTGGTCTCGCCCTTAGGGTCGAACTTCCCGTCCGCCTCGGCCGGCAGTATGAACAGGTGCGAAGACGAAGCGAGCATGGTAATCACGGCCGCGTCCGGGAACGCCAACTTCACTCGCAGGGTGTTTGCGTCCACGGCCGTGATCGACTCGATGGGCGCGTCCTTGTTCGCCGTGTAGGCGAGGTCGCCGCGGTACGGTGACGAGGAGGCGAAGCGGTTCCAGGAGAAGACCACGTCGTCCGCCGTCACAGCGCGGCCGTTGGTGGGCGCGCGGGCATCCCACTTCGCGTTCGGCCGCAGCTTCAGGGTCACCACCAACTTGTCGGGAGACACCTCGTAGGACTCCGCGAGGTCGCCCTCGACGTCGCCCTGCGAGGGCACCTTGTACCCGGGCACGACCTTCAGGATGCGGCTGTAGACCCAGCCGGCGACCACCTGGGTGGTAAACGAAGGCGACGTGAGCGGGTCGAAGCTGGTGACGTCGCTGGTAGTGAGGCCGAGGAAAGTGCCGCCCGGCCGGGCCTGCTTCGTCGTGTCGACGCGCTCCCCTAGAAGGCCGCTGGCGTCGATGGGTCCGCCGCCGCTCCCGCCGTCACCCCCGCCACCGCACCCGACCGAAGCGAGGGCTACGGCGCCGAGCCCGACCGCTGCGGCGCCGCCAAGGGCGCGCCGGCGCGAGGCGCGCACGCGGCTGAAGCGCTGCCAGTAGCTATCGTCCGACATAAGCTCCTCCTTGCGGCCGCGATGACGAGCGGGCCGCTACCACGTAACCAGTGTCTGCCTGAGTTGGGCCATTCGCATGGGCCGACCGGACGGCCGCGAGAGGGCCTAATGGCCCTGTGCCCGAGACTGAATGATGGCGCAGGGCCCACTTGCGATCAAGCCGAAACTGCTGATAGGCCTTGACACTTTTACAGTTGATGCTACATTGACGCCGTATTCGCCCTTATTCACGGAGGGAAGCGCGTATGTCTCTTCAGGCTCCCGAACTTCGCCTGGGAACCGGCGAGCTATCCTCGCGAGAGGCCATCAAGGCTTCGATAGCAGAGTTCATTGCGACAGCGTTCTTCGTCTTCGTCGGCGTGGGCTCAATCGTGGCATTTCTGGCGACGGAAGGGGGCGGCGGCATCCCGTTGATCGCCCTTGCCCACGGCCTCGCCATCGCCCTGCTGGTCGCGGCCATCGGGCCGATTTCCGGCGGGCACATCAACCCGGCGGTGACATTCGCCGCGGTGATCACCAACCGGATCACCGTAACGCGCGGGCTGATGTACTGGGTGGCGCAACTCCTCGGGGCGCTCCTGGGTGCTGCGCTCCTCCAGGTCTTCATCGTCGATGACGTGTTGAACGGGGTACCCGGCATCGGCGGCCACGGCGTGAATGACGAAGTGGTCTCCAGCAACCTCGCCGCGCTTGGCATCGAGGCGTTGCTCACGGGGCTGCTGGTCTTTACGGTGTTCGGTGCGGCGGTTTATCCGAAGGGGAACACGGTGATCGCGCCGCTGGCGATCGGCTTCGCGATACTGGTGATCCACCTGGTGGCGATACCGATGACGGGCTCGGGCGTGAACCCGGCGCGCAGCTTCGGCCCGATGGTGGTGTTCAACCGCTGGGACGACTTCTGGATCTACTTCGTGGGGCCGCTGCTCGGAGGCGGCGCCGCAGGACTGCTTTACTACTTCCTCTACATGATGGAGGACGAGAGGGCCGCGGCAGGCGCAGGCCCCTAGGCTTGCGCCTGCGACCGTGCGGGCTTACGGTAAATCCAGCGCGATGAGGTCCGCGCCCCTCCGCTAACGCGGAGGGAAACCGTCCTTTGTACAAGGACTGATGGCTTCTACCCCGGGTAGGAGCCTTTTTCGTTTGGAGGGACGTGCTGGAGCGGCTGGCGTTCATTGCCCTGGCGGGAGCGTTGGGAGCGGTGTCTCGGTACAAGATGCAGGGCTGGGTGAACGACTTCATCGGACACCCTACGCTCTGGGGGACCTTCGCGGTGAATGTCGTGGGCGCGTTCGCACTTGGTGTGGTGATCGCGATCAGCGAGGGGCGCTGGAATGTGAGCGCGCTCACGCGGACGACGCTGGCGATCGGCTTTCTCGGGTCCTTCACGACGTTCTCGACTCTGATGTACGAGTCATTTGACCGCCTGGAGACAGGCGACTACCTCGCGGCTGCGGCTAACATAGGGGGCAGCATCGTGATTGGGTTGATCGCGACCTATGCCGGGCTGAGTCTGGGCCGCGCGGTATGAGCGACATGAAGATAGCGGGCCCCGGCAAGCAACTGCGGATCTTCATCGGCGAGAGCGACCGCTGGCACCACCGGTCGCTCTCGGACGCGATCCTGGAGATGCTGCGCGCGGAAGGCCTGGCCGGAGCGACGGTGACGCGCGGCATCGCCGGGTTCGGTGCGAACAGCCGCATCCATACGGCGCACATTCTGCGCCTATCCGAAGACCTGCCCATCGTCATCGAGGTGATCGACCGGCCGGACCGCATCGAGAAGGTGCTGCCGAAGCTGGACGAGATGGTCAGCGAGGGCCTGGTCGTGATCTCGGACGTCGAGGTGCTGCTGTACAGGCACAGCGGCGGGGCGGACGCGGACAGCGACGGGGACTGAGCCGGCCTACCTTCGGGCGAAGCGCCGCGCCAGTTCATCGGCGCTGAGGTGCAGCATCGTCGGCCGGCCGTGGGGGCAGGTCTGGGGCGTCTCGCAGTCTTCGAGCTGGCGCAGCAGGTCCCGCATCTCTTCGACGGAGAGGCTATGTCCGGCGCGCACGGCGGCGTGGCATGCGAGGGACGCTGCCAGGCGGTCCAGAGGGTCCGCGGGCGCGTCCTCGCGAGTGAGCAGGTCAAGGACCTCCGTGAAGGCGCGCCCCGGGTCGTCCGCCTTCATCAAAGGCGGCACGGCGCGGAGGATGTAGCCCCCGGGGCCGCGGTGCCGCCGCCCGGGGGCAAAGGCCTCGACTTCGAAGCCGACGCTGCGCAGCGCCTCGCGATGCCCGTCGAGCAGCGCCTCTTGCTGGGGCGTTAACTCCAGCGTCGCGGGCGCAAGGAGGCCCTGGAAGGCGGGCGGCCCGCCTTGCCTGCCGGCGCGGATGCGCTCGAATAACACCCGCTCGTGGGCCGCGTGCTGGTCGATCAGGTAGAGGCCGGCCGGCCCTTCGGCGATGACGTAGGTGGTGCCTGCCTGGCCAAGTGGGCGCAGGACGGGGATGCGTGTGGGGAGGGGCTGCTGCCTGGCCTCGACCTCAGGCTGCGGCGGCCCGCCGTGCGGCACCCCGGCGGGCTCGTCCGGCGCCCAGGACGAAGCGAGGGGCTGGGCGCGCGGCCAGGCGGGAGCGGCGCCGTAGGAGGGCGCGGCCATGCCGGCGAGCGCGGCCCGGATCGGGCGCTGGACGAGGCCGAACACGCGGCGCTCGTCGCGCAGGCGCACCTCGGCCTTTGCCGGATGCACGTTGACGTCCACCTCCGAGGGCGGGAGGTGGAGGTCTACGATGGCAATCGGGTAGCGCCCCGCCGGCAGGAGGCCGCGGTAGGCCTCTTCGACGGCGAATGCCAGCGTCCGCGACCGCACCCAACGCCGGTTGATGAAGATGGTTATGTAAGAACGGCTGGCGCGGGAGAGCCCCGGCGCGCCAATCAGGGCTTCCAGGCTGTGGTCCTCCGACGACTCCGAGACCTCGATCATCGCGGCGGCCGTGCCGGAGCCGTAGACGCCGGACACGGCCTCGCGCCTCGAGCCGCTACCCGATGTCGCGAACGTCTCGCGGCCATCTACGACGAGGGAGAAGGCGACCTCCGGGTAAGCGAGGGCATAGTGGCTGACGACGGTCGCGATCTGGCCCGCCTCGGCGGAGGCGGAGCGGAGGAATTTCAAGCGCGCCGGCTGGCGGCGGAACAGGTTGCGCACGGCGATCGAGGTGCCGGCCGGGCCGGCCGCGGCCCGCGACTCGACGACCTCGCCGGCCTCGAGCCTCACGAGGGTGGCCGAGGGCGCGCCGGCGGTGCGCGAGACCGCCTCGACATCGGACACCGCGGCGATTGACGGGAGGGCTTCGCCGCGGAAGCCGAGGGTCGCGATCGCGCCGAGGTCTTCGGCCTCAAGCTTGCTCGTCGCGTGGCGCCGGAAGGCAAGCTCGAGCTCGCCGGATTCGATACCGCAGCCATTGTCGGTCACGCGGATCAGCCGGGTCCCGCCCTCCGCGATCTCGACGCTGACGCGGGTGGCGCCGGCGTCAAGGGAGTTCTCTAACAGCTCCTTCACGACGGACGCCGGCCGCTCGACGACCTCCCCGGCGGCGATACGGCGGGCGACTTCCGGCGGAAGGATTCGGATCGGCACTGTGAGATTTTAGCGGCCGGATTAACCCGCGACTGTCGTGCTGCGTTCTGTCTCGTAGACAATAAGACGGTATTCGTTCCAGCCTGTCACTCGATAGCGAGGAGTCATGCTGCGCGTCCTGCCGATCTCGTCGCTCGCCCTCGTGGCCGCGCTGCTCCTCCTCCGGCCGGCGGCGCAGCCGGCGCCGCGCCCTGCTCCGGACCTGGACGCGCCGGCGGCGGCGGGCGAAGTGCTCGTCCACCTCACGCCTCACGCCGCCGCGCTGACGGACGAGATGCTCGAGTCGCGCCTCGGGCTGAAGGTCCGGGAGCGCATCGCCGACCTCGGCGTCCTGCGGGCGGAGTTGACGCGCGGTGAAGGGATGGCGGAGGCGATCGCGCGAGTGAGCGCGCTGCCGTGGGTCAGCTTCGCGGAGCCGAACCACCTGGTCCGCGCCACCTACGTCCCCAACGATATCCTCTTCAGCGGCCAGACCGGCTACCTGGACCGCATCGAGGCCTCGAGCGCCTGGGACATCGAGCGTGGGCACGACGCCGTGGTGGTGGCCGTGCTCGATTCCGGGATCGACTTCGAGCACGAGGACTTGCGGGAAGGCCTCTGGCAAAACCTGTTCGAGGTGCCCGCGAACGGCGTGGACGACGACCGCAACGGCTGCGTTGACGACGTGAACGGCTGCAGTTTCGTCACGCCGGACGAGGCAGGCCCCGGGTGCAACATGCAGGCCAACGCCGGGATCCGCGACGACAACGGCCACGGGACCTTCGTTGCCGGCATCATCGGCGCGAGGGCGGACAACGTCACCGGGATCAGCGGCGTCGCGCCGGGAGTCAGCCTGATGGCGGTCAAGATCCTCGACTGCCTGGGCGGGGGCACGGCGGCGGACGCGGCGCAGGGACTGCTCTACGCAGCGCGCATGGGGGCGCGGGTCTCCAACCTCTCGTTCGGGGCGGACGGGGAGTCGGTCACGCTGGGAAACGCGATCCGCGAGGCGACCAATCGCTACGGCATGGTGATCGTGACGGCGACTGGCAACGAAGGACACGCGCGGGTGTCTTTCCCGGCGCGCCTGCCGGAGACCATAGCCGTCGCCTCGTCCGGCGCGCCAGGGGACCCGAATGCGCGCTCGCCCTTCAGCGACTGGGGCCCGGAGGTCACGGTGGCGGCTCCTGGCCTCAACATCATTAGCACCGTGCCGCCGAACTTCTGCAACGTCACCTGGCTCTGCGTGCAGGACGGCCCTTACGCGCTCGCCAGCGGCACGTCCTTCGCGGCGCCCCTCGTCTCCGGCCTGGCCGCCCTGTTGATATCGCACACGGCGAACCTCAGCCCGTCGGCCGTGAAGGCACTGATCGCCTCCACGGCGGAGCCGCTGCCGGACGCAGGCACGCCGAACTGGGATGGCGCCGGCAGGATCAGGATGCGGCGCGCGCTGAGTGTGCCGCGCTTTTACCTGGGCGCGCCGGGCATCGCGAAGCAGTGACGCCCCGGGCCTGGGGCGCGCTCCTCGGAGTTGGGCTCATCTGGGGGGCGTCCTTCCTCTTCATCCGTGTCTCCCTGGACGAAGTCTCGACGCTGCAGGCGGTCGCTTTCCGGGCGGCGGGCGGCGCCTTCGTCCTCGGCGCCGTGGTGGCGCTGCGGCCGCGGAAGCCGCGGCTGACAGGCGCGATCGCCGCGCGGCTCGTGGGGCTGTCGCTGGTCGCCACCGTGGCGCCCTTTCTTCTCATCACCTGGTCAGAGACGCGGATCGAGAGCGGCACAGCGGCGATCTTGAATGCCCTCATGCCGATATTCACGTTACTGCTGGCGGCTGGCCTCTTCGACGACGAGCGCCTGACGACGCGCGCCCTTGGCGGGGCGTTCCTGGGCTTCGCCGGCGTGGCGCTGCTCTCCGGGGGCCGGGCCGGCGGGCTGGACGGCCGCGCCCTGGTGGGCGAAGGCGCCGTGGTGCTGGCGACGCTCTGCTATGCCGGCGGCAATATCATGGTCCGTTCTCTGGTGCGCAGCGTCGAAGGCATCGTGATCAGCGCCGGGCAGATCACGATCTCGGCTGCCGTCACGGTAGTGGCGCTGCTCCTCCTGGAGACGCCCAGGTTCCACCTCTCCTGGGACGTCTGGGGCTCGCTGGCGGCGATGGCCTTCCTCGGCACGGGCCTCGCCTACATCCTGTACTACTGGCTCATAGAGCACGCCGGCAGCTTTCGCTCCTCGCTCGTCACGTACGTAATCCCCGTGGTCGGCGTGGCGCTCGGGGCCGTGGTGCTGGACGAGCCGGTGACGGCGGCGACGCTCGCCGGCGGCGTGCTCATCGCCCTCGGGGTCGCGCTTGCGACGGGGGCCTTGGAGGCGGTGGTGCGGGGGCTGGTCGAGTCGCGCAAGAGGGGCGATCCGGCCGTAGACCCCTCAAGGGATGCTGGCTAGCATGGGAGTATGACGACCCCGACCGCTGAACGACCACCACCTAACCCGGAACTTGTACTGGCGAACTGGCGCAACGAGCTCGACGCCGCGGAGCTATACACCTTCCTGGCGGAGCGGGAGACGGACCCGGAGCGCCGCCGCGTGCTGCAGGAGATGGCACACACGGAGCTCCGGCATGCCGAGGTCATGGAGCGCGGCCTGCGCGACCTGGGCATCCCCTTGCCGCGCCACAGGCTAAGCGCGCAGACGCGGGCCATGAAGCTCCTCGCCCGGTTATTCGGCAACGGCATCGTTTATCCGTTGCTGCACGGCATGGAAATCGCAGGCACCGCCGAGTACGCGGGCCAGGACCAGGCGACCGCAGAGCTGGCGCCGGACGAACGCTCGCACGCGCGGGTGCTGGGGGCGCTTGCGGCGGTCCAGGGCCCCGGCGAGCGCTGGCACCGCACCGGCGGCGGCGGCACCTTGCGGGCGGCCGTCTTCGGCGTCAATGACGGGCTGGTCTCGAACATGAGCCTGATCATGGGATTCGCCGGCGCCTCCGCGGACGCTGACGTGATCCTTCTGGCCGGCCTCGCCGGCTTGCTCGCGGGCGCTTCCTCGATGGCCGCGGGTGAGTACGTCTCGATGCGGGCGCAGCGCGAGTTGTTCGAGCGCCAGATCGAGTTGGAGTCGGCCGAGCTGGCCGTGACGCCGGACCAGGAGCTAGAGGAGTTGGCCCTGATCTACAGGGCCAAGGGCGTGCCGCGACAGGAGGCTGTCAGCCTGGCGCGCCGCCTCCTGGAGGACAAGGGCGTGGCGCTGGACACCCTGGTGCGGGAGGAGTTGGGCCTCGACCCACGTGAGCTGGGCTCGCCCTGGGGCGCCGCGATCGGCTCCTTCCTGGCCTTCGCGATTGGCGCTTTTCTGCCGGTAATCCCGTTCTTCTTCGGGGCAAGCACGCCGCTGGTCCTCGTCAGTATCGGCATCGCGGGCCTGGCGCTCTTCGGCGTCGGCGCCTCGCTGTCGATCTTCACGGGCCGCAGCGCCCTCCTCAGCGGCCTCCGTCAACTCCTCATCGGAGGCGTGGCGGCGGCGTTGACCTTCGCACTGGGCAAAGTGATCGGCGTGTCGACAGCCGTGTAGGCCAGTCGCCTGCGGGAGCGCGGCAGGCGCGCCTCGCGAGCGCGCGCGGAGTGGCGATGCGCCCGCAGCCTCTGGCCCATCAGCCCTCGACGCTGCCGGCTGCCGGATGCTCAGCCTTCGACGGGTCTCCGGAGATCCGGGCCTTCAGCTCATAGAGCTTGTTGAGGGCCTGAATGGGAGTGAGCGCGTCGAGGTCGAGGGCGGCCAGTTCCTGCTCGACTGCGGAGGGCGGGGCAAGGAGGGGCAGGGCCGCCTGGGGTGGGGGCGCTAGGCGGCGGGCGCCGCCGCGCGCGGCCGCGGCTTCGAGGGAGACGAGGACCTCGCGGGCGCGCTGCAGGACCGGGGCTGGCATGCCGGCGAGCTCGGCGACGTGGATGCCGTAGCTGCGGTCCGCGCCGCCGGGCACGATGCGGTGCAGGAACACGACCTTCCCGTCCTGCTCGACGACGGCGACGCTGTAGTTGCGCACGCGCGGGAGGGTTGCCGCCAGCGCCGTCATCTCGTGATAGTGGGTCGCGAACAGTGTCTTCGCGGCCTGCCCCGGACGGCTGTGCAGGTATTCAACGACGGAGCGGGCGATGGCCAGCCCGTCGTAGGTGCTGGTGCCGCGGCCCACTTCGTCGAAGAGGATGAGGGAGCGGCGCGTGGCGTTTCGCAGTATGGCGGCGGTCTCGAGCATCTCGACCATGAAGGTCGATTCGCCGCGGCTGAGGTCGTCCTGGGCGCCGATGCGGGTGAAGATGCGGTCGACGACGCCAATGCGGGCCGACGCTGCGGGCACGAAACTGCCGGCCTGCGCCAGGAGCACGATCAGCGCCACCTGGCGCAGGTAAGTGGACTTTCCGGCCATGTTCGGCCCCGTGAGGACCACGATCTGCGTTTCCTCGGTGTCGAGTTCGCAGTCATTGGGCACGAAGCGGCCTTCCCCAAGGGCCCGCTCGACCACGGGATGGCGGCCATCGCGGACCTCGATGCGGCTGCTCTCGTCGACCTCGGGCCGGGTGTAGCCGTAGCGCGCAGCGGTCTCGGCCAGGGCGCTGACGGCGTCGATTTCGGCGACGGTCGCGGCGGCGGCCCGCAGGCCGGCGGACATGGCGGCGAGCTGGGCGCAGACTCGCTGGAAGAGGGATGCCTCGAGGTCGCCGATGGCCTCCCGGGCCTGGAGGATGCGCTCTTCGAGGTCTTTGAGCTCGGGCGTGACGTAGCGCTCGGCGCCGGCCAGCGTCTGCTTGCGCTGGTAGTGCGCCGGCACCATGCCCAGGTTCGCCTTGCTGACCTCGATGTAGTAGCCGAAGACGCGGTTGTATGCGACGCGAAGGGAGCGGATACCGGTGCGTTCCCGCTCCGTCGTCTCCATGACCGCCAGCGCCTTGCGGGCGTCTCGGGTGAGGGCGCGCGCTTCGTCGAGGTCGGGAGAGAAGCCGGGGCGGATGACGCCGCCCTCGCCCACGGTGGGCGCGGGTTCGTCCTCAAGCGCCGCGGCCAGGAGGGCGGCGGCCTCGGAAGCGGCGGCGAGCGCTGCCCTGAGCGGGCCGGACTCGTCGCAGGGCTCCGCGGCGGCGGCGACGAGCGCCGGGAAGGCGTCGAGGCCGCGGCGCAGGCCGGCCAGGTCGCGCGGCGACGCCGCCCCCGCGACTACGCGACCGAGGATGCGCTCGAGGTCCGGTATGGCGGCGAGGCACTCGCGCACCCGGGCGCGGCGCAGGCCGTCGGCGTGAAAGCGCTGGACGCGGTCGAGGCGGGCATTGATGAGGGCCGGGTCGAGCAGCGGGCGGCCCAGCCAGGACTGCAGCATGCGCGAGCCCATAGGCGTGCGGGTGGCGTCGATGACATCGAGGAGGGAGCCCTTACGGGAACCATCGCGTGAGGTCTGAAACAGCTCGAGGTGGCGGCGGGCAGAGGCGTCGAGCACCATGAAGGCGCCGGGGTTGTAAACGCGGAGGTCGCGCACGTTGCCCGCCGCGGCCTTCTGGTTGTCCAGCAGGTAGGCGATGACGGCGCCGGCGGCGCAGACGGCCTGCGTCTGGCCGCGCAGGCCGAAGCCGTCCAGGGATGCGACACCGAAGTGCTGCTGCAGGACGCGCGTGGCATCGTCCAGATGGAAGTAGCGGCGGTCGAGGGGAGTGAGTGGGCAGTCGACGGCGAAGGGCAGGTCGACGCCCGCGGGCACGATGACCTCCGCGGCGTTGAGGCGGGCGAGCTCGGCGGGGACATCGGCTTCGGCGAGGGTGGTGGCGGCGAATTCGCCGGTGGTGACATCGACGTAAGCAAGGCCCGCGGCCCGGCCCTCGAGAGTGAGCGAACCAGCGGCGCGGCCAGGCGGCCCGGGGAGGGTTGGCTCCGGGACCAGGGCCACGAGGTAGTTGCTCGAGGCCGAGGGCAGGAGGCTCTCCTCGACGACCGTGCCGGGGGTGACCACGCGCACGACGTCGCGCTGGACGAGGCCCTTGGCCTTACGCGGGTCCTCCATCTGCTCGCAGATGGCGACCTTGTGGCCGCGGGAGACGAGCTTCTTGAGGTGTGCCTCCAAGGAGTGCTGGGGTACGCCGGCCAGGGGGACGCGCAAGTCCTTGCCCATGGGCTTGGAGGTAAGCGTGATCTCGAGCTCCTGGGCCACCAGCCTGGCGTCGTCGTCAAAGGTCTCGTAGAAGTCGCCCAGGCGGAAGAAGACGATTGCCTGGGGGAAGCGGCGCTTGACCTCGAGGTACTGGCGGCGGATGGGTGTCGTCACATCAGTCGGGCCCGCATGTCTCTCAGTCAGTCCGGCAGCGATTTCGTCGTCCGAAAACGCCTTGTTGCCGCCGCCCCGATGGCCTCGGGCGGGGCGAACATTTGGCCTAGTTTATGGCAACAGCCGCTGAAGGGGAATGAGTGCGCGCCAGTCCGGCGCGGCATGGACCTCGAGGGCTGCACGGGGCCTGCGGAGCCGGGTCGCGGCCACTGTGCGAAGAGCATCGCAGGGGTGGACCTGGCGCAAGAAGGCGTGCCGTCGAACCGGAATGGTGCGCCCGGCCCTCTGGTCTCGCGGCGCCCGCGCCCGTATCGTGAGTCATCGGAGGCATAAGTGACCGCCCGGCGCGACCTGAGCGACTTCGAGTTCCGCCTTCTGCCGACCGCCGACATCACGGCAGGCGACTATGCCGTCGTGTGCGAGCTTTTCCGCGCGTCCTATCGCCAGGCGGACCTGGCCTACATCGAGAAGTCGCTGAGCCGCCTGGGCTACCTGGCGATCGCCTACCATGACGGGCGTCCCGCCGGCTTCGCCCTCGGCGAGACGCGGGTGATGGACCTGCCGCGACTGCCCCGGCAGGTCGTAAGCCTGGCCGGCATCTGTTGCGTTGGCCTGGAATTTCGCCGACGCGGCCTGTTCGGCGCGCTGGAAGGCAGGGTGCTCAGCGCCGCGCCCGTGCCGCGCGCCGAGCGGCAACTGAGCTGTGGCCGGATGGCGCACCCTGCCAGCTTCAAGGTCATGGGCCGCAGCCCTTCCGTCGTCCCGAGGTGGGGCATGAGGCCGACGAGGTGGCAGAAGGAGGTCGGGACCGCTATCGCCGAGGCATACGGCGTACACGGCTTTGACCCGGAGACGTTCGTCTGCATCGGAAGCGGCACTCCGATCGGCTACCCGATAATCGACATCGAAGCCGAGGCCTGGGAGTGGGAGCTGTTCAAGCCGGTGAACCGCGACCGGGGCGACTCGCTCCTGAGCATATCCTGGGGCGCGAACCCGCCGCCCGGCTGGGATGCAGTTGACTAGCGAGAGACTTGGACCTAGATCGAGGTGGAGATGAGCCGCCGACCCGATGACTTCATTCGCTTCCTGAAGGGCCTACGGGCGATACGCGAATACACGCCCGACCCCGTGTCCGACGACGCGCTGGAGGACATCCTGGAGGTCGCGCGCTGGTCGGGCAGCGCGAGCAACCGCCAGCCGGTGGAGCTCGTGGTGGTGCGCGACCCCGCCGTGCGACAGAAGATGGCGGACAACGGCGCTCGCGCCGCCGGCAGCGCGCCGGTCGCGATCCTGACGGTCACTCCAGGCGACCCGGAGCGCCCCGAGCTCGAGGCCTTCGACAACGGCCGCATGGTCGAGCGCCTGATGCTGGCCGCTCGCGCCCACGGGCTGGGCTCGAACGTCATGACCCTGAAGGGCGAGGGGCCGGAGATCATCCGCAGGGAGCTGGGCATCCCGCCGGGACGCAAGGTCTGGACGGTAGTGAGCATCGGCCACATCGACCGCGAGGCGCGCAGGGCGCGCCCGCCGAACCCCAACGCCGGCCGCAGGCCGCTGGACGCCTTCGTGCACTGGGAACGCTGGTAGCATCTCGTAGCCGGCGGCGGACCAGATCTAATGCTGCCGAAGGCCGCCGGGCGAAGAGCTTTCCGAGCCTACCGGCGCTCGATCAGGCGGAACCGGACGCCACAGACGACCACGGTGTCGCCATCGGCCACGCAGCCGCGGGCGAGGGCGGCCTGCATGATGCGGGCTCTGTCGGCGACCTCGAAGTCGAGGCCGGCAAGGCCCTCGCCGCGCCCGTCTCGCGCGGGGACGAAGCGCAGGACGGCGTCATCGAGGGCGATCTCCGGGCCCCGGGGGCCTACGCTGACCGCGCGCTCGATGACTTCGCCCCAGCGCCGGGCCAATGCCGGAGGATCATCCGTCTGGACCTCAGCGGCGGTCATCGCCCGGACAAGCCCGGTACGGGCGGCCTTCCAGTCGGGCCCGGCCGGCCGCCAGGGACCGTCCGGGCTGGCGTCGTCCTGGTCCTGGCGCAGCTCGACGATCGCTCCGGGCACATCGCGGGGGTGGAGCTGGATGCCGGCGCTCTCGCGGCGGCCGCGGGCGACGTCGTCCAGGACGAGGCGGATGCCCATAGAGAGCACGCGCTCCCGCGCGGACAGCACGTCGTCGGTCTGCATGATCACCATGTAGCCGCCATCGCCGCCGCGCCGTTCAAGGTAGCGCCCGGCGGCGGTGCCTTCGCGGAAGGGCGCGACGACTTCCAGGAAGTTGTTGCCGACGGGCATGAGGAAGTTGCGCAGGCCGAAGACCTCGACGCCGGCGTCCCGGTGACAGACGGCGAGGCCGAAAACGGCGGAGAGGTCCTCTTCCGCCTTCTGCAGGTCGCTGGCGACAAGGCATATCTGGCGCATGCGGAGCATCGGTCGTCTCCTATCGCCCCTTGAACACTGGCGGCCGCTTTTCGCGGAAGGCGCGCGCCGCCTCCCGCGCGTCTTCGGTGGTCCCGGAGGTGAGGTGACGGACAGCCTCGACGTCCAACAACTCGGCGAACGACATGCGGTCGGCGTCATTCAGGTTTTGCTTGATGTAGCGCAAGGTGATGGGCGCGGAGTCCGCAAGCTTCCGGGCGACCTTGTAGAGGGAGGGCAGGTGTACCTCGTGGCGGAGGGGGAGGGATTCGAACCCCCGGTGGACTTGCGCCCACTGCTGTTTTCAAGACAGCTGCATTAAACCGCTCTGCCACCCCTCCGCAGACATTGTACCCAAGTGGCCGAGCCCGACATCCTCACCCCGGCGGCGGGATCACCCGCAGGCCCAGGCGCGCCATCTCGTGGCCCTGCACCAGCAGGTGCAGCGAGTAGGAGCCATAGCGCTGAAAAGTCACGTTGTTGAAGCCGACGATGATGCGCGCAGTCGATTCAAGCATGCCTGCGGCGGGCTGGCCGATGCTGAACTGCGCCTGGACCGGCGGCGCCACGTCGCCGCCGTCCTCGTCGATGAGCCGCACCACCAGCTCCTTCGTGCCCTGTTCGGTCACGCTCGCCCGCACCTGCGCGACCAGCGCGAACGACGGGTGCGTGGCTGGCACCTGCCGGGCGTGTATGACGTCGATGCCGATGCCGAGGGCATGGAGCTTTCCCTCCGCCACTGCGGCGTCGGCCAGGAAGGCGAAATCAATCTGCACGCGCCACCTCCTCGTCCCTCCCGGCCCAGGGCCCCACCGGCTTGCGCGCGGAGGCTCCGCCTCCCCAAGCGAGCAGGAGAAGCGCGAGCGCGCACAGGGTCGTGCCGATTCCGGCCAGGGTCGTCCTTTCGCCCGCCGCGTCGGCGATGAGGCCAACCGGCAGGCCGGCCAGGTTTGTGAGGCTCCAGGCCAGGTTCATGAGAGCGGTGATCCGGCCGAGGTAAGCGGGGTCCGCGGCCCGATAAGCGGCGGCGTTGTTCAGGGCCTGGAACGCGCTCGCGGCCGCCCCCACGCCCACCATGGCCGCGAGCGCGGTGATGAAGCCCGGCGCGAGGCCGGTGACGATGAGCATCAGGCCAAAACCGAAGGCGGCGCCGCGCAGCAACGTGAACACGCGCGGCGAGTCGGCCAGCGGGGCGATCAGCACCGTCGCTACCAGGCCGCCGATGGAGGAAACGCCGACCATCACCCCGTAGCCGCTTTCGCCCGCGCCGAGCACGTTAGCCGCAAACCGGGGCAGCACCACGAAATACGAGAACCCGATCAGCGTGACGAGCAGGAACGCGATTACGAGCTGGCGGAGGAGGGGGCGGTAGATGACATGGCGGAGCCCCATGCCCAGGGAGGCAAGCACGGAGTCCACCGAGGCCCCACCCGGCCGGCTCGGCGGCATGGCAGCGAGAGGCAGCATCGCCGCCGCCATCAGGCTGGAGACCAGGAACATGCTGCCGCCGGTGCCGGCCTCCGGCAGAGCCACCAGGCCCGCGACGAGGAAGGGGCCGACGACCCGCGTGAGGTTCAGCGAGGCCTGGAACAGGGCCGTGGCGTTGCCCAGGCCCTCAGCCTGGACAATGGAACCCATATAGGCGATCTGCACCGGCCCGAGCAGGGACAGGCACATCCCCACCACCACCGCGAAACCGAGCACCCAGGGCACCGAGACCAGGTCCGTGGTGATGAGCAGGCCAAGGACGAAGGCGCCAGCGCCCATCGCGGCCTGCCCGCCGAGGAGCACCAGGCGCTTCGAGAGCCGGTCCGCGAGGACGCCGGCAACCGGCCCCAGTAGCAGCATGGGCACGCCCAGGGCGAAGGTCACGCCGCCCACGCCGCGGTTGGTCCCTGTCAGGTCCGCCATCACCACGAAGAGCGTCGTGATGCAGGAGACAACGCCCAGCGTAGTGAAGAGGACGTTCAGCCAGAGGGCGCCGTAACCGCGAAAGCGAAAGGCGGCAAACGTCGAGCCCGCCCATGACGGCCGGACGGCCGCGACCCGAAGCGCCTCGGCGTCACCGCCCCCGTCCAAGGCTATGGAAGGCGCGCCGCGCCCTCGGCCGGGAGCACTTCGAACGCGTTGAGGACGCACGCGATCATCGTGTAATACCCGAACAGCGCGGTCAGGTCGACGACTCCCCGTTCCCCGAGCAGCGTTGCGGCCTTCTGGTACGTGTCGGAGGACAAGCGGTGCTTCCCGAGCAGCTCGCGGCCATAGGCGACGATCACCGCCTCCTCGTCGCTGAGGCCGCTCAGCGGCCCCCGGTTAGCGATCGCTTCGATCACTTCCTCACGCACGCCTGCCTGGCGCCCGAGCCGCGTGTGCGCGGCCCACTCGAAGTCGCAGTCGGACTCGCGCGCCGCCGTCAGGATCGCGACCTCTCGCTGCATGGGCGTAAGGGCGGAATCGAAGCGCAGGTAGTGGCCGAGGGCGGAGACGCGCTCTGCGGCCTCCGGGCTGTGCAGCAGCGTCGGGAACGGCCCCACGATGGCGCCACGGCTGCCGGCGATGGCGTCGAAGACGGCGTGGTGCTCCGGCGAAAGGGAGGACTTGTCGGTGATCTGAGGTATTCGTGGCATGACGGCCTAAGAGTACTACGACCTGGCCGCTGCGGCCGCGGCGAGTCTGGTCTGTAGGGGGCGAAATGCTAAACTCCGGCTTGTCACCCCGTCGCGCCGAGTCAGCCCACCACTCTCTCCGGGAGGTCCCGTGAAGGTCCACGAATATCAAGCCAAGGAACTGCTGGCCTCCTACGGCGTGCCCGTCCCGCGCGGCCGCGTCGCCTCCACACCAGCCGAGGCAGGGCAGGTGGCCGCGGAGCTGGGCGTGCCTGTCGTCGTGAAGGCGCAGGTGCACGCCGGCGGCCGGGGCAAGGGCGGCGGCATCAAGCTGGCGAACACGCCGGACGAGGCCGAGGCAGTCGCGTCCCAGATCATCGGCATGACGCTGGTCACGCCGCAGACCGGGCCGGAGGGGCGGCTGGTGCGACGCGTGCTGGTCGAGGAACAGACGGCGATTGACCGCGAGCTCTACCTGGCCGTACTCATCGACGGCAGCATAGGGCGTCCGGTCCTCATGGGCTCCTCCCAGGGCGGCATGGAGATCGAGGAAGTGGCCGCCTCCAATCCGGACGCCATCTACCGCGAGGACGTCGACCCCGCCGCGGGCTTCCAGCCCTACATCGCCCGCGAGCTCGCCTTCGCCCTGGGCCTGGGAGGCGACCAGCTGCGCGCGGCGACCACCCTCTTGACGGGCCTGTACAACCTGTTCATCGACAAAGACTGCTCGCTCGCCGAGATCAACCCCCTCGTGGTGACGAAGGACGGCCGGGTGCTGGCGCTCGACGCCAAGGTGAACTTCGACGACAACGCCCTCTTCCGCCATCCCGAGATCGCCGCACTGCGCGACATCGACGAGGAAGACCCGCTCGAGGTCCGCGCCCAAAACGAGGGCATCCAGAACTACATCAAGCTGGACGGCACCATCGGCTGCGTCGTTAACGGCGCCGGCCTGGCCATGGCAACCATGGACGCGATCAAGCTCGCGGGCGGCGAGCCGGCGAACTTCCTCGACATCGGTACCGTGAACGACCCCTCGCGCGTGGTGAACGCCTTCGGCATCATCACCGCCGACCCCAACGTAAAGGCGATACTCGTGAACATCTTCGGCGGCATGGCGCGCGTCGACGTGATCGCGCAGGGCATCGTCGAGGCGCACAAGCAGATGGCGGTGCGCGTGCCGGTAGTGGCCCGCCTGGCGGGCACGAACCTGGAGGAAGGCGCCCGCCTCCTCGACGAGTCCGGCCTCAGGGTCGAGCGCGCCGCGGACCTGGGCGAGGCCGCCCGCAAGGCCGTCGCCGCCGCGGCCGGGAACTAGAAGGGCCTGCCATGAGCATTCTTGTCAACTCCAGCACTCGCGTGCTCGTCCAGGGCATCACCGGCCGCGAGGGCGGCTTCCAGACCGAGCGCTGTATCGAGTACGGCACCAAGGTCGTCGCCGGCTGTACTCCCGGCCGCGGTGGGGAGACGGCCTTCGGCGTGCCCGTGTTCAACACGGTGAAAGAGGCCGTCAAGAAAGCGGGGCCGATCGACTGCTCCCTCATCTTCGTGCCGGCGCCCTTCGCCGCCGATGCCATACTCGAAGCGGCCGACTCCGAGATCGGAGTCATCATCTGCATCACCGAGGGCATTCCCGTCATCGACATGATGCGCGTGAAGCGCGCCCTGCGTGGCAGCGGGATCACCTTGATCGGGCCCAATTGCCCCGGCGTCATGACCCCGAACGAATGCCGCGTCGGTATCATGCCCGGCAGCGTGTACACTCCTGGCCACGTCGGCGTCGTGTCCCGCAGCGGCACTCTCGTGTACGAGGCCGTCGACCAGCTGACCCGCCGCGGTATCGGCCAGTCGACCTCGGTGGGCGTCGGAGGCGACCCGATCATCGGCACGTCTCAACGCGAAGTCCTGGAGATGTTCAACAACGACCCCGACACGGCAGCCGTAGTCCTCATCGGAGAGATCGGCGGCACCGCCGAGCAGGAGGCGGCCGAGTACATCAAGGCGGAGATGCGCAAGCCGGTCATCGCCTTCATCGCCGGCAGCACCGCCCCGCCGGGACGGCGCATGGGCCATGCGGGCGCTATCATCGCCGGCAACACCGGCACGGCCGCGGCCAAGAAGGCCGCCCTGGCCGATGCCGGCGCCGTGATCTGCGACTCGCCCGCCGAGATCGGCGCGACCACGGAGCGCGTCCTGCGCGAGCGCGGCCTGCTCTAAGACCGGACCGCAGCGTCCCGGCCCCGGGCTTCCGAACGGCTTAGCGCTCGGGCTTCGTCCTCGGCGCCCTTACAGGATAGGCGTTGGCGTGCGCGTGGGCGTCGGCGTGTGCGTCGGGAGCGGCGAGGGAGTCCACGTCGGGATCGTCGGGTTGTAGGTCGGGCTTGGCGTGACCGGGATGGGCGTCGGCGCCGGTGGCTGGGTCGGTGCCGGCGGCTGCGTAGACACGGGCCGCGGCGTGGGACTCGGGGTCGCCGTCGGCGGCGCAGCCGTCGGCGAAGGCTGAGGCGTTGGCGTCGCGGCCGGAGCGCGGACGAACACCGTGCACTCAGACACGATGTCCCTCTCCCCGGGCTTCGAGAAAGTAACGTCGATGACGTACTCGTCATCGCGGCCGGTCCCAGAAGTCGCCAGGGCGACGACCTCGAGGGTCAAGGCGGCGGACGCCTTCGCCTCCAGCGCCCGGGCGATCGCTCCCTCCGACTTCGGCGAGACTCCGACCTTCGAGATCTGGAAGCCAGGTAGAGCCGAGGCTTCGAACGTCAGCGTGTAGCTGTTCCCGCGGTCCAGGTTGTACCTGCCGGTGCCGCAACCGATCTGGCGCACCCCCGGCGTAGTCGTGGGCAACGCCGCGAGCCCGCCGCCGGCCGCGCCCTCGCCTCCATCCTCGATGGAAGCGCCAAGAGCGAGGCCCAGGTAGACGGCGACGACGAGCGCCGCGCCGAAGAGGACGGTCAGGGAGATGCGCGCCGGCCCTTGCTCCTGGAACCAGTCCCTCAGGCGGTCCCACGGCCGCTTCGGCGGCAGGCCCGAGCCAGAACCCATGCCCGCGAGGTAGGGGTCTCGCTCGAAGCGCAGGCGCTCCTCCTGCACGGCCGCCTGCGAGGCAGCGGCCGCCCCGGCCGCGCGCCGGCCCGGGCGGCGCGGCGACGGCGTTTCCGGCGTTTCCTCCCCGCCTTCCGCGGCCGCGCTTTCTTCCTCGGCCGCCGCGGCGACGGCGAGACTGGCTGCTGGAGCGTCGCCAGCAGCGAGCGTAACGTCCGCGTCCGCAGCTGATGCGAGGTCCGAGACGGCGGCGAGCTCCGGCTCCGTCTCGGGAGCGGCGTCCTCTCCCCGACGATCTCGGGCTTCGAGGGTCGCTGGCAGGCCGGCGTCGCCTTCGTCTGCTGACGGAAGGGGCGTCGGAGACACCTCTTCGTCCTCTCCCGAGCTGCCGTTGCCGCCCGAAGCAGGCACGCCGGCAACGGCGAGCGGCAGCGCCGCTTGCGGGCTCGCCGCCGGCTCCGCTTCCGGCGTCGCTGTGTCCCAGAGGCCCTGCGGGGCCGGCACGAGCTCGAAGGCGGCAAACAGGGCGGCCGGCGACGGGAAGGAGCGCCGCGTCTGCCTGCAGGCGCCGCAGCCCTCTGCGTGCCGGGCGATCTCGCGCCGGAGCGATGGCCCAAGGCTCGGATGCTGCTCTACGAGCGCGGCGAGTTCGGCGCAAGCCTCGCGCCCGCGGTGGTACAGCAGGCTGGAAGTGAAGGACTCTTCGAAGAGACCACGCAGGCGGCCGAGGATCGCGTAGATGCCGCTGTGCGACATGTCCGTCGCGTCCGCGATCTCGTCCGCCGAGAGGCCGCGCCTGAGCGCCAGGTCAAGGAGACTGTAGTCTCGTGGCCTCTGGGAGCGCGCGGCCTGCCAGACCCAGGCGTTGAGTTCCTCGTCCCCACCGCCCGTTGTCAGGCTGAAAGAAGCGTCGACCGGTGAGAGGGCGGCGCGCGTCTCGTCCGCGGCGCCCGCGCGCGTGCGGACTCGCTCCAGCGTCTCGTCTCGCACGGTGGCCAGGGCCCAGGCGTAGAACGAAATCCCTTGCGGCCGCTCGCTTGAGATGAGGCGGTCAAACGCGGCGCGGGTGGCGTCTGCTGCGACGGCCGGATCGATGGAGATACGGAGCGCGAGGTCGTACAGGCGCGACTGGATCCGAGCCCTCAGCTCGTCCAGCGCTTGCCTGTCGCCCGCGAGTGCCTGCTCATGGAGCTCCGCGTCGGCGGGGTCGCTGGCGGTCATAAGTCAGGCAGAGTGTAGCGGAAGAGCGGCCCGCGGGGAATGCGCGCTGAGCGACCTAGCCGCTCGCGAAGACCTTCTCTGGCCGCCAGACCGCGGGCGCATCCACATGCATGACCGCCAGGAAGTCACCGCCGCAGGTGTAGGCGCGAATGCGGCCGCTGGCGCCTCCCGCCGCGACGGCCAACCTCGGAGCCATCCCGTTGCGTACGCGGCGCTCGTTCTCCTCCCCGAAGACCGCCGCGGGGAGGTCCAGCAGCACCTCGTCGGGCGCCGCCAGCCTCTCGACCCAGTCCCCCGTCTCGAACTCGGACCTCAGCGTTTCGATGCCGGCGGCCTTTTCGAGCGAAAAAGGTCCCACGCGCGTCCTGACCAGCGACTCGAGCGAGCCGCCAACGCCGAGGTCGCGGCCGATGTCGTGAGCCAGGGACCGCACGTAGGTGCCCTTGCCGCACTCGACCTCGAAGCCGGCGAGGGGTGGTTCGAACAGGGTCACGGCGATCCTGTAGATGCGGACCGGGCGGGGCTCGGCCTCGACCGCCTGGCCGGCGCGGGCGAGCCTGTACAGCGGCACGCCCTCCCTCTTGATGGCACTGAACGGGGGCGGCCTCTGCATAATCTCGCCCTCGTACTTCTGCAGGACCTCTTCGAACTGCTCACGAGTCACGCCGGACGCGTCCGCTTCGCGCAGCACGGTGCCGGTTATGTCATAGGTGTCGGTCTCGCGCCCGAGGCGCACCACCGCCCGATACTCCTTTCGGGCGTCCATCAGGTACTCGATTACCCGCGTGGCCTGGCCGAGACAGACAGGCAACACGCCCTCCGCGAACGGGTCGAGCGTGCCTGCGTGGCCGGCGCGCTTGACGCCGGCCCGGCGCCGCACGAAGGCCACGACATCGAAGGATGTCCAGCCTGCGGGCTTGTTTATGTTAAGAATACCGCTGGTCAGCTCTGACCTCGGGCGCGGTCTTGCTCCTGCACCTTGTCGAGCAGGCTCAGGACTTCGGCGCCTTCCGCGATCGACGTGTCGAGCTTGAAGCTAAGGAAAGGCACCTTTCGCATCGTGAGGCGCTTCTTGAGCTCACGGTGCATGAAGCCTCCTGCCGCCTCCAGTGCCTTCATCGCCTGCTTCTGCTCTTCCGGAGGCGCCATTACGCTCACGAAGACGCGAGCGGTCATGAGGTCGGGGCTGACGTCGACGTGGGTAATCGAGATCAGCCCGCCCAGGCGGGGGTCGTTCAGCTCACGGAGGAGCAATTCGCTCAGTTCGTCGCGGATGAGGTCGTTGACTCGCTCGGTGCGGCGGGACATCGGCTCACCTCCGATCCCGTTGTTCCCACAGTTGCCTGGTGAGCGCGGCGGCCCCGACGTGCTCGCGCAGATGCTCGACCACGCCCAGCAGGCACCAGGCGACGCTGGCCGGCTCCCAGGGCCCGCCCTGCCAGCCCACGATGTCCGCCAGGTCGTGCTCGTCGATGTCGGCGAGGCGGGCCGGCAGCCTTCTGTCGAAGGCGTCCAACATCTCCAACAGCGCTCTTTCGTCGCCGCTGAAGTGGAAGGCCTCCTCCCGCTCCTTCAGGTACGCGTTCAAGTCGCCGTCCTTCGAGTGCGCCGCGGAGAGCAGGAAGTTCGCGGACTTGAGCACATGGGCGACCTGGGCGGCGATGGAGTTCGTTGCCTCGCCCGGACGCCAGTTCAGTCCCTCCGCGGGCAGGCCGCGCACGACAGAGCGGAGGTCGTTGAGGGAGCGGCGCATGCGGATAAGGGCCGCCTCTGCCACTGCATTCATGTCGCGGCCTCCTCAGCCGGTCCGTCCGGCTAGGACTGGCGCTCGCGGTGATAGAACTCGAGGATGTCGCCCTCCTTGAAGTCGTCGAAGCCCTCGAGCGCAACACCGCACTCGTAGCCGCTGGCCACCTCGCGTACGTCGTCCTGCATCCGCCGCAGGCTGGCGACCTTCGTCTCGGCGACAGTCTGTCCGCCTCGCTGCACGCGCACGAGATCGGAGCGGTGGATGGTACCATCCAACACCATGCAGCCGGCGATGTTCCCCCGGCGGCTGATGCGGAAGATCTGGCGCACCTCCGCGTGCCCATCGACGACTTCCGCGAACACCGGTTCGAGCATCCCCTTCAGAGCCTTCTCGATGTCCTCGACCAGGTTGTAGATCACCTTGTACTGGCGTATCTCGACGCCCTCGGCCTCTGCCTGCTTCTTCGCCCCCGGGTCCACCTTCGTGTTGAAACCGATGATGATCCCCCGCGAGGCGACGGCGAGGTTTACGTCAGACTCGGAAATGTTGCCCGAGCCGGAGTGGATCACCTTGACGTGCACCTCCGGCGTTGTCAGCCGCTCGAGCGAATTCCTGATCGGCTCGATGGAGCCCTGCACGTCCGTCTTCAGGATCAAGTTCAGCTCCCGCACGTGGCCGGCGCTGATCTCCCCGAACAGCGTGTCCAGGTTCACCGAGTGGGCTTCCTGGCGCAGCGACTCCTCGCGCTCGCGCCGCCGTCGCTCGATCTCCTCCCTGGCCGCCCTCTCGTCGGCGACGACCCGGAAGCTGTCGCCTGCGATCGGTACCTCGCGCAGGCCCAGCACCTTGACTGGCGTCGAAGGCCCCGCCGCGGCCACAGGCCGCCCGCGGTCGTCGAACATGGCCTTGATCTTGCCCGTCGTGTCTCCGGCGACCACCGCGTCGCCCACGCGGAGCGTACCCTTTTGCACCAGGAGGGTCGCCACCGGCCCGCGATTCGAAGTCAGCTGGGCCTCGATCACCGCCCCGGCGGCTGGCCGGTCCGGGTTCGCCTTCAGCTCCTCCAGCTCCGCGACGAGGATGATCTTCTCGAGCAGGTCCTGGATGCCCTCGCCCGTGCGCGCGGAGACCTTCTGCGACTGCACGTCACCGCCGAACTCCTCGACAACCACGTTGTACTGAGTGAGCTGCTGCAGGACCCGGTCCGGGTCCGCGCCAGGGACGTCGATCTTGTTCACCGCTACCACCAGCGGCACGCCCGCGGCGCGAGCGTGGTTGATGGCTTCAATTGTCTGGGGCATCACACCGTCGTCCGCGGCCACTACCAGGACGGCGATGTCCGTGACGTTCGCCCCTCGCGCGCGCATGGCGGTGAAGGCCTCGTGGCCGGGCGTGTCCAGGAAAGTCAGCTTCTCGCCCTGGACCTCAACCTGATAGGCGCCGATGTGCTGGGTGATGCCGCCCGCCTCCTGGGCGGTGACATTCGTCTGGCGGATCCTGTCCAGCAGGCTGGTCTTCCCGTGGTCGACGTGCCCGAGGATCGTGACCACAGCCGGCCGCTTCACGAGCTTCGACGGGTCCTCCTCCTCGTCAACCGCCTTGCGCAGGGCCACGGCCGCGCTCTCCGCCGCCGGCGCCGTCGCCGCCGGCGCCGCCTCCGGCGCCGCCTCTGCCGGCTCAAAGCCGAAGTCCGTCGCCACGATCGCGGCCGTGTCGTAGTCGATGACCTGGTTGATGCTCGCCATGAGGCCGTTTTTCATCAGCTCCTTGATGACCTCGACTGGCGACACGTGCAGGAGGTCACCGAGCTCTTTCACAGTCAGGGCGCGGGGCAG
The DNA here is from genome assembly GCA_035574915.1 of Dehalococcoidia bacterium. Taxonomy (NCBI): domain Bacteria; kingdom Bacillati; phylum Chloroflexota; class Dehalococcoidia; species Dehalococcoidia bacterium. Next base: position 26,017 of record DATLYJ010000061.1, read on the forward strand.
AACTACTGTCTTGCTATCCGTTACCAAATTTCCAGCCTCTCTCTATTTGCAGCTAAGCCACCGCAACGTCTTTCAGGCTCTCGGCGAAGGCCTGGAGCCGCGCACGGTCCTCTTGCGAGAGTTGTGTCTTGAGGGCTGACCCAAGGCGGTCCTTCTTGAGGCCCGCCTCCCAACACTCAGCGCGGCGGCAGAGGTAGGCCCCGCGTCCGGCCTTCTTGCCCGTCAGGTCCAGCTCCACGCTGCCCGCGGGCGTCCGCACGATGCGCACGAGCTCCCGCTTGCCGGTCGTGGACCGGCAAGCGATGCAGGTGCGCCGCGGCGGTTGCCGTCGCTGCAAGCCTCTCCTCCATCAACGGTCTTCGTTGCCGGAGAGGAAGCCGAAGTCGTCATCGAGACCTTCGATGGCCTCCAGCTCCTCCTCGATCTCTTCTTCCAGGGCCCGGCGCGAACCGCCGCGGCGGGCAGCCAGGGCGCGGCGCGCCCGCGCCTGCTCCTCCGTCTCGCGGCCGCGGCGCGCGGGCTGCGGACGCGGCTTG
>DATLYJ010000062.1 GCA_035574915.1 Dehalococcoidia bacterium
GCCCGCAGGGTGACGCTGCTCTGGACGATGGCGCGGTGGAAGAGGCCCTTCGCCGCCGGCATCGCCAGCAAGGTGCAGACCTTACGGCCGCCGCCTGACTCCCCGAAGATGGTGACGTTGTTCGGGTCGCCACCGAAGGCCTCGGCGTTGTCGCGCAGCCACTGCAGGGCGAGGACCGCATCGAGCATTCCGGCGATGCCGGAGCCTGCGAACCGCGGGTCGATGTCCGCCAGGTGGAGGAAGCCGAAGACGTTCAGGCGGTGGTTGATGGTGACGACGACGACGTCCTCGCGGCGCGCCAGGTTGGCGCCGTTGTACCAGCCCTCCGAGCCGGCGCCGGAGGCGAAACCGCGGCCGTGGAGCCAGACCATTACCGGCCGCTTCGCGCCGTCGCCAGGCCCGGGGGTCCAGACGTTGAGGACAAGGCAGTCCTCCGACTGCGGCAGCAGCGGTATATGTCCGACCGTGCGGCTCTCGCCCTCAGTCTCGCGCGTTAACGCGCCGGACTGAGGGGCGATGGGCCCGAACTCCAGGGCGTCACGGACGCCCGTCCAGGGCTCGGCGGGCAGCGGCGGCAGGAAGCGCCGCCCGGCAGTCGAAGCGCCGTAAGGGATGCCGCGGAAGACGAAGACGCCGCGCTCGGTCGATCCGCGCAGCTTGCCGTGCGTAGTCTCTACGATCCGTTCGGTAGTGGTCGTCATCGCGGCCTCCTGACGAGTGATGGTGGGCAGAGACTACAGACTACGGAGGGCAGAGTACAGGGGGGCCGCCGCTATCCACGGCTCCGCGCACTCTGTACTCTGCACTCGAACGCCTCAGGAGGACGCATGCGCCTGACAGTCGCCTTCCCGAACGTTGGAGCACCGCAGGACAAGGTCGCGCTGCGCGACTACGCCCAGGCCCTCGAGGGTCTCGGCGTCGACACGCTGCACGTGGTCGACCACGTCGTGTACGCCTGGCCGAGCGCTGACGGCACGCCTCGCTCCCAGTACCGCGCCGACCTCTGGCACCTGGAGGTCTTCGTCACCCTCGGGTTCCTGGCAGCCGTCACCGAGCGCGTCGGACTCGAGACCGGCGTCGTCGTCCTGCCGCAGCGGCAGCCGCTGGTCGTGGCGAAGCAGGCGGCGTCGGTCGATGCGCTTTCCGGCGGGCGGCTCCGGCTGGGGATCGGGGTCGGCTGGCAGGCGCCGGAGTACGAGGCGCTGGGTGTGCCCTTCAAGCAGCGCGGCTCGCGCATGGTGGAAGCGATAGAGGTGCTCAAGAAGGCCTGGACGCAGGAGCGAATCAGCCACAAGGGGCGCTACTACCGCATCGACGACGTCGGCATGGAGCCGAAGCCGGTACAGAAGCCCCATCCGCCGCTCATCATCGGCGCGACCTCGCCCGTCGCGCTGGAGCGGGCGGGCCGGCTCGCGAACGGCTACGTGGCAGGCCCCGGCACGCCCATTGCCCGCTTCGAGGCGAGCATGCGCTCTGTGCGCGAGGCCGCTCGCGCCGCCGGCCGCGAGCACGAGGTCACGATTTTCGAGGGCTCGATGTTCCCCCAGTCGCCGGATCCCTCCGACAACCTCGAGGCGCTGCGGCAGCACAAGGCGGCGGGGGCCACGGACATGCTGTACTGGATGGGCACGGCGAGAGAGCCTTCGCTGCGGCCGCTCGAGGGCAAGCTCAAGTACGTCGAGCGGCTGGTGCGCGAAGTATGGCCGGAGATGCGCGGCTGAGGCCGCGACTGCTCAGCGTCGCCGTCTGGCATCGCGCGCCAGGTCCGCGCAGGACCCGGCCGAACGGACGGCGTTGGCTCCGACCATAATCAGGCGTGAGAGCCTCTGCCTGGTCCGGGCTGGCGTTCGTGGTGACCGCGATCCTGGCCGCGGCCTGCTCAGGCGAGGCCAGCGAGCCGCCCCCGATCACTGAGACGCCTGTCCTGATCGAGGCGTCCGTCAACCGGGCTGACTGCAACGCCATTCGCGGCCGCGTCTACCTCTCCCACACCGAGCGGGCATGGTTCCTGGCCAATTGCCTTGGCGGCTCGACCCAGGTGAACCGCGGGAACTGCGACATCATCCGGGGCACGGCATACCTCTCCGACGCCGAGCGGTCGTGGTTCATCGCTAACTGCGGCGGCGAGGAGCCGCCGGCCGCGGAGCCGCGCGAATGCCACCCTTCCTACGTCGGGGCCTGTCTCGCCACCAACCTCGGCGACTACGACTGCGCCGACAGGGGTGAAGACGGCCCGAACTACGTGCGCGGGCGGATCCGAGTCGTAGGCCGGGACGAGTTCCTGCTTGACCGGGACGGCGACGGCTTCGGCTGCGAATAGCGCCTACCAGGCGTCGATCGCGGGGCGCTTCTTGCCCTCGCGCGGCGGCGGCGGTCGCAGCGACCGCAGTAGGCTGGCCACCCAGAACCGCGTTTCTGCCGGGTCGATGGCGTCATCGATGCCGAAGCTGGTGGCGTTGTTGACAGCCTTGCCGCGCTCGTAGGCGGCGGCCACGCGGCGCTCGTACTCTCGCATTCGCTCGGCCGGGTCCTCGATCGCCTCCAGTTCGCGGCGGTAGCCAAGCTTCACGGAGCCCTCGAGGCCCATGCCGCCGAACTCGCCCGTCGGCCAGGCCACGGTGAACATCGGCATCCTGTAGCTCCCGCCGGCCATGGCGATGGCGCCGAGGCCGTAGGCCTTGCGGAGCACTACGGTGAAGAAGGGCACGGAGAGGTTCGCGCCGATGAGGAACATGCGGCTGGAGTGGCGGACGAGGGCGGTCTTCTCGATCTCCGGGCCCACCATGATCCCCGGGGTGTCGCAGAAGTAGAGGACCGGCAGGTCGAAGGCGTCGCAGAGCTGCATGAAACGCGCCCCCTTGTCGGCGCCATCAGAGTCGATGGCGCCGCCGAGGTGCATGGGGTTGTTCGCGATGACGCCGAGCGGGCGGCCCTCGACGCGGATGAGGGCGGTGATCATGCCCACCCCGAAGTTCGGGCGCAGTTCCAGGACGCTGCCGACGTCGGCGAGCGTGTGAATGACCTTGCGCACGTCGTAGACGCGCAGGCGGTTCTCGGGGATGATTCGCCGCATCAGGCGCTGGTCCGGGGCTTCCCAGTCCTTGAGGCGGCCCTGGAAGTAGGAGAGGTACTTCTTCGCGACCTGGACGGCTTCGGCCTCGTCCTTGACCGCAATGTCGACCACGCCGTTGGGCACCTGCACCGACATGGGGCCGATTTCCTCCGGCGCGAACACGCCGAGCCCGCCGCCCTCGATCATCGCCGGGCCACCCATGCCGATGTTCGAGTTCTCGGTCGCGATGATGACGTCGCAGCAGCCCAGGACGGAAGCATTGCCGGCGAAGCAACGTCCCGACGTTATGCCGACAAGGGGCACCAGCCCGCTTAGCTGGGGAAAGCGGGCGAACGTAATGCTGCCGCCGCCCCCGCTGGCGTCATCGCCCGGGCGCCCACCGCCGCCTTCGGCGAAGAGCACCACGGGGAGTCGGGCCTCCTCCGCCACATCGATCATGCGGTCGGTCTTGCGGTGGTTGCGGCCGCCCTGAGTGCCGGCGAGCACGGTGTAGTCGTAGCAGATGACGGCGACGCGTGAGGCCGGCTCATCGAAGAGATGGCCGTTGACGTTGCCGATCCCGATGATCATGCCGTCCGCCGGCGTATTCTCGATCAGGTCCTGCATCGTGCGGCGGCTGTGCTGGTTCGCCACCACCAGCGGCCCGTACTCGACCCAGGTGCCGGGATCGATGAGGTCCATGACGTTGGCGCGCGCGGTGCGCTGGCCCTTGGCGGCGCGGCTCGCCACCGCCTTCGGGCGGTTCTCGTCATAGATGTAGGCGCGGCGGTCGAGCACGGCCTTGAGGTCGGGCCGCACCTCGTCGAGGTCGTAGTCCTCCTCCAGCGACACCTCGGCGGCGCCGGTGGCCGTCTCCTCGATGAAGAGCATGGCGTGGCCCTGGTAGAGGGTATCGCCGGGCGCGACGGCGATGCGCCGGACGATGCCGCCGACCTCGGCCCTGACCTCGTGCTGCATCTTCATCGACTCCATGACGGCGAGCACCTGGCCCTTGCGGACGTGGGCGCCGACGGCGACCTCGATCGAGACGACTGTGCCCTGCAGCGGGGTCGTGACCGCGACCGTGCCCTCGGGCGCGGCAACTGCCGCCGGCGAGGCGCCGGGGGGCGATGCCGGGGCCTGCGGGCGCGCGGCCTCGGCCGCCGCCTTCCCGTACTTCAGGACCGCCAGGGGGTCGTTCGGGTCGACCTTCACGCCAGCCTGGCCGGAGGCGGGCGCGCCGCCGGGCGAGGCGCCTTCGGCCGCCGGGGCCGCCGCCTCCAGCTTCGCGCCGTCGGCGTAGCGCATCGGGTGCGCCGCGCCGCCTTCCAGGAGCGCCGGCAGGTGATCGTCGATGAATCGCGTGTAGAGCCGGCCAGCCTTGAAGCCGGGGTCGGAGAGGATGCTGAGGAGGAAGGGGATGTTGGTGTTGACACCCTGGAGGCGGAACTCCGTCAGGGCGCGGTAGCAACGGGCGACGGCCTCCTCGAAGCTCGCTCGCGGCGTGTGGGCGATGACCTTGGCGAGAAGCGAATCGTAGCGCGGGCTGGTCTTGTAACCCGCGTAGCCGAAGGTATCGACGCGGATGCCCGGCCCGCTGGGCGGCTGGAAGGCACTCAGGACCCCGGCGGAGGGCATCGCCGTGCCGTCCGGCTTCATCGTCTCCATGTTCACGCGCACCTGGATTGCGTAGCCGCGCGGCTGCGGGATGTCCGGCTGGAGCAGGCCGAGCGAGGCGAGATGCGCGCCGCCGGCCAGCTCCAGCTGGACGCGGACGATGTCGATGCCCGTGACCTCTTCCGTGACCGTGTGCTCGACCTGCAGGCGCGGGTTGGCTTCGATGAAGGCGAAGAAGGCGCTGTCGCTCGGGTCGGAGGCGTCGACCAGGAACTCGAAGGTGCCGACGTTGTCGTACTTCACCGCCTCGGCGAGACGCACGGCCGCGGCGTGGATGCGCTGGCGCACCTCGGCGCTGAGGCCGGGCGAGGGGGCGATCTCGACCAGCTTCTGGTGGCGGCGCTGAATACTGCAGTCGCGTTCCCAGAGGTGGGTCGCCGCCCCGGACCCGTCGCCGACGATCTGTACCTCGATGTGGCGCGCCTGCCGCACCAGCCGTTCGACGTAGACGTCGCCGTTGCCGAAGGCGGCCTGGGCCTCGGCACGGCAGCGGGCGAGCGCCTCCTCGAGGCCGTCGAGGCTCTCGATGACGCGCATGCCGCGGCCGCCGCCGCCGCCGATGGCCTTGATGATCATCGCCTCACCGGGAGGCAGGGACGCGAAGAACTCACGCGCCTGCTCCGCGCTGGTGGGGCCGCTCGTCCCGGGAAGGACGGGGACGCCGGCCCGGGCGGCGGCCTCGAGGGCGCGGACCTTGTCGCCGAACAGCTCGAGGATCTCCACCCGCGGCCCGACGAACGTGATGCCTTCCTCACGCAGGCGGCGCGCGAAGGCAGCGTTTTCCGACAGGAAGCCGTAGCCGGGGTGGACGGCTTCGCAGCCGGTTTCCTTCGCGGCCGCCACCATCTGCTCGATGTCCAGGTAGGCGCGGACGCCCGCGCCCCTCAGCGGCCAGGCCTCGTCGGCCTGGCGGAGGTGCAGCGACTCGGCGTCGTCTTCGGAGTAGACGGCGACTGTCCTGATACCGAGTTCGGAGGCGGCGCGCAGGACGCGGATAGCGATCTCGCCGCGGTTGGCGACGAGGAGGGACCTGGGCAGCATCGGCACCCTCTTGTCTAGAGCCGGCGAGGCGGCCTTCGTTCTGGGCGAGAGTTTGGCAGAGATGAGGGCAGAGTGGAATACCGTACCGAGTCTCGCTGCCCGATACCGGATCCGGGCCGGTCAGCGGCCCGGGTGCTCAACCAGGGCCGCCAGCCGCTTCGGAGCGACCATCATGTAGGCCTCCCTGACAATGTCTGCCAGCTGGTCCCAGTCCTGGGGCACGTCCAGGTAGACGCCCAGCCAGCCACGCTGGCCGACGTACGGCGGGCGGAAGAAGCGGCCGGGATCGGCGCCGGCCAGCACCTCCTGGGCTCCGGGCGGCGCAGGGCACCAGAACGCTGTGCGGCTGTCGTTATGGTGGTGGTTGGAGACCATCACGAACTGCTTGCCCTTCTCGCCGGCGAACCATGACGGCTCACCGTGGCTCAACCTCTCCGTCGCCTCCGGCAGGGCAAGGCAAATGGTGCGCAGGCGTTCGATAGCGCCGTCCGCGTGCATGGCGGTGATTTTACAGGCCGCGCACCGGCCACGAGCGCAGCGAGCCTGACAGAG
>DATLYJ010000063.1 GCA_035574915.1 Dehalococcoidia bacterium
CATCGTCACCTTCGTCGACGTTTCAGGCTACCTGCCCGGCACCGCCCAGGAGTACGCCGGCATCATCAACCACGGCGCCAAGCTGGTGTTCGCCTACGCCGAGGCCACCGTGCCGAAGATCACCTGCATCCTGCGCAAGGCTTACGGCGGCGCCTACGTCGCCATGGGGTCGAAGCACCTCGGCGGCGACCTGAACCTGAGCTGGCCCACGGGCGCTATCGCCGTCACGGGCCCCGATGCCGCTGCGCCCATCATCTTCCGCAGCCAGATCGAGCGCGCCGCCGACCCCGTAGCCGAACGCGCAAAGCTGGTCCAGGAGTACGAGGCGCGTTTCGCCAACCCCTACATCTCCGCCTCCCGCGGTTTCATAGACGACGTGATCGACCCCCGCGACACGCGCCCCAAGATCATCCGGGGCCTCGACATGCTCCAGAACAAGGTCGAACGCAACCCCGCGAAGAAGCACGGCAACATCCCTCTCTGAGAGCGGCCATCTATCCGCTCCGCACTCCGCACCCCTGGCGCGGACGCCAAACGGCACGGACGCGGCGCTTTGCGTCCGCAATTGACATATCAGATCCGCATACCGAGTTAACCGCTTCACTCACTCCAGCGTTTTATCTAAGACGGACCACGGTATAATCCGGTGGCCTGTTGAGCCTCGATTTTGTAAGGTCGAGGAACGACTCAGTAGCCGAGTCCGGTCTCGACGCCGGGAGCAGCAAGGAAGCCAACCTCGAAGGGAGTCGAGTCTTGCCTCAAAGCAAAAATCCCCGCCCGCCTGCCGACGCGTCACTTTCGGAGTCCGGCCGAGCCGGCTTGAGCCTCGGCCTTTTTCTCGCCCTCGCTGGCGCCGTCGTTGTAGTGGCGGCCATGGCCGGCACCTCCCCGCTAGCGTCTGGCGCCGACAACGCCTCCGTTCCGGTTTTCGAGCAATGCGCCAACGGGCAATCCCCCAGCATCGCTCTGGACTGCCCGGACGGCTGGATAAACGGCATCCTCAACCAGAACAACTCACATTACGGCGAAGATGAGTCCGTACCTCAGCACGCCCTGCTGGAGTTGGACAGCGGCACTTCCACCGGGCGCTCCTTCGAGATCACCTACCAGACCCTCAAGGGCGGCATTCACGCATACGACTCGCTTGCGCGCTGGGATTACTCCCAGACTGGCCTGACCGCGAAGCCCTGCGACGGCATTAACCCATCCGTCTTCACGTGCTCGTCCTTCGTCGACGCACCGATCCCTCCGGGCAACGGCGGTTCGCACGAGCTCCCGGCAGGGGACCGGACGATCCGCTGCTACGGCTGCAGCAGCGTGAGCGTTTCGTTCGTTGGTCCCACCACCCTCGCCACCTCGGGCGACGAGCACGCGACGATGTTGGTCACGTACAGCGTTAGCCAGACGCCGACCAAGCAGAATCCCGTGCGCGTACTCTTCCTCTGGGGAGGCCACACGGCCGCCAGCGCCGGACCGCGCGGCTGGGGCGCAGGCCTGGGTTCTTCCTTCATCAGCGGCGGCCCTTACCACATGCGCATAACAGCAACCGATGGAGTCGCGGTCGGCAACCGCGACAACCAGATACAGGGCGCCGCCATCAGCACACCCACGCTTACGCCAACCAACACGAACACGGCCACGCCGACCAGAACCCCGACGAACACTCCCACCAACACCCCGACGAACACGCCTACCAACACCGCGACGGCTACCCCTACGGACACGCCCACCAACACACCCACCAACACGCCGACGAACACTCCGACGAACACCCCGACGAACACTCCCACCAACACCCCGACGAACACGCCTACCAACACCGCGACGGCTACCCCTACGGACACGCCCACGAACACGCCGACCCCGACAGCCACTAACACTCCCACCATCACGCCGACTGGCACCCCGCGGCCGACCGACACTCCGACCCCGACTGACACGCCCACCAACACGCCCACGAGCAGCCCCACTAACACGCCCACCAACACGGCGACCCCGACGCGGACGAACACGCCCGTCAACACCAACACGCCCGCACCCAGCGAGACGCCAGTCATCGTGATCACGCCGACGAACACGCCGCCACCTACGAACACGCCAGCCCCGACCTTCACGGCCCAGGTGCTGGCGGTCCAGGCCACCCCGACGCCCGTCTCGCAGGTCGCCGGAGTGAGCGAACTGCCTCGCACCGGCGCGCCCGCTTCCAGTGGCGCGGGCGACGCGCTCCTGGCCCTCGGAGTGCTGATGCTCTTCGGTGGCGGCGCGCTCCTCGCCACAGCCCGGCGCCGCACCTAGCCGCCGGTCACGCCCGACCCTGGAGCCCCTGGCCTCGCGCCGGGGGCTCCAGTCTTTCTGCGACGGAGCGCCGTCACGCCGACGGCCCGGCGCCTTGATCCGAGTACTGGTGACCCCGACGCGCGTCCCGGAGATCGCTGGCGTCGCCGCACTGTCGCGCACCGGTCCGGCCGCGCCGCGACCGCGGCCCGGCGGCCTCGGGCGTCACTCCGAAAGCCGCCCCATGAGCAAGTTCTGTGAAGTTATTCGCACTTGAAATGTCTTTCGGTTGCGCACGAAGCCCAGCGATCGTGTATACATAAAGGGCCCGTGACAGCCGCTACGGCTGCTCGCGCACCGGCCGGATTCCGGACCCGGCCGGACGGCAACGACCCTTCTCCCGCCCCGGCGCGTCCCGCAGCGCCTTGAAAGAAGGCAGCCCCGCAGCAACCTGCGCGTAACGCAGGCTGTCTCAGGGCGTTAGTGATAGGTGAGACGCTGACCTAAACCGGCAGGGATCGCACTACCCAGGACGAAGGGATTCGGCCATGTCATCTACCCGTTCCGAACGAACACCATCACCGCGAGAGCCGCGGCGCTACATCTACCGCCCCCGCTTCTGGTCCGAGTCCGGCCGCGTCCCGACCGGCCTGGGCATCCTCCTCTCCGCCCTCGGTGCCGTCCTGGTCGCCGTCTCCATGAGCGCCGCCGATGGTCCAATCGGCGATGTGCCGGTCGTCTCTGCCGTGGAAGGTACGCCTGTACCGACTGGCCAGACGGACATCGAAGGCCTGCTCTTCGGCGCAGACCCCTCTCAGTCCACCAGCTGGACTGACGGCAACGTCTGCGCCGGCAACCGCCCGGCGCCCGGCTGCTACTCCGACAACGAGAATGTCCCCCACAGGTTCCTCCTGGGCGGCCTCACGAGCGGCGTCAACTACTCGGTCGCGATCGAGCACGACTTTCAGGACGCGAACGGCGTGGCCGGCTACGTGAACTTCAACAGCTGCGCCGCGGCCAACGGGGCTTCCGGCGTCACGCTCGTCTTCCTTAGCCTGGACCCCATAAGCGGCCAGCCGAACGACAAGCTTTGGAGGCTTGACTTCACGGCCGCTGCCGCCAGCGCCGAGATCCGATGCAACGCACTCCTCGGCCCGCAGGCGCACCTATGGAACGGAGCCCAACTCCACGTGCGGTTGACCAACGGCGCCGAGTCCGTGCCGCTGCCCGTGAATCAGATCCCAGCGTCCACGCCCACCCCCACGGCGACGGCTACCAATACGCCCACCAACACGCCCACCAACACTCCTACGAACACCCCCACCAACACGCCCACGAACACGCCAACGAACACTCCGACGAACACGCCCACGGCGACTAACACCGCGACCGCAACGAACACGCCTACGAATACGCCCACCAACACACCCACGAACACCCCGACCACCACGCCCACCAACACACCCACGAACACCCCGACCAACACGCCCACCAACACGCCAACGAACACGCCGACCAATACGCCCACCAACACGCCCACCAACACACCGACGCCGGTCCAGGGCGGCATCACCATCCGCAAGGAGACCATCCCGAACGGCAGCGCGACGGCCTTCACCTTTACCTGCAGCAGCAGCGCCGACTGTGGTGACCTCGCCAGCTTTACGCTCGCCGACGGCCAGAGCGAGTCCGAGACAGGACTCGCCGCCGGAAACGTGAACTACACCATCACCGAGACTGTGCCGGCCGGCTGGAAGGTGTCCAACATCACCTGCACCGGCGACAGCGGAGTCCTGATCGGCGCCGACAGCGACTTCGACGAAGGCGATAACTACGTCGTCATCAACCTCGATGGCAGCGAGAACGTCGACTGCACCTTCGAGAACACCCAGCTCTTCGCCAACCCCAGGGTCGAGAAGTCGACCGAGGCCGTGGCCGTCTCCATCGGTGATGAATTCGACTACACCATCGTCGTTTCCAACACTGGTGACACGGACGCCCTTGGCGTCAGCCTCACGGACGACCTCGACGGGGCGACCCTGGTCAGCATTTCCAGCCCGGACGGCGTATTCGCCTGTGAAGGCACGCCCGGCTCCTTCCCCTGCGACATCGGCACGCTCGCGCCCGGTGCCTCGGTAACGTTCACCGTCCGCGTGAAGGCGAACAACAGCTGCGTCCCGGTCGACAATGACGCCGCTGTGTCCAGTACGGGTGGCGGGAACTCCGACATCACGGACGACCAGGATGACGCGCCGCGCGTTACCGTTGGCGGCTGCACCTTCGACATCTCGGGCGAGAAGGCGCAGAGGGCCGGCGAGAGCGGCGCCTTCACGGTGCTCGACATCACGGTCACCCCTGGCGGCACCATCCAGTACCGCGTCACCGTCCGCAACCTGGGCAATCAGCCGCTGACGAACGTCACGATCAACGACAGCGCTCCGCCGGGGACCAGCAACCTCGCCGAGGTGAGCGATCCGGACAACAAGTGCACCGTCGCCGCCAACGCAATCAGCTGCTCGGGCATCAGCCTCGACCCCAACGACGCCTCTGAGGGCGGCTCGGACGAGTACGTGATCGTCTTCTCCGTCACGGTGAACGCCACCCCCGCCTGCGGGTTCACCATCAACAACACGGCGACCGTCGACAGCCAGGAGACGGACTCCGAGGTTACCAACCAGGTCACGGCCAACGGCCCGGCCTGCGGCTCCATCACCATCGTCAAGGACTCGAACCCGAACAGCGCCCAGGACTTCTCGTTCTCCGGCACCCTCGGGAACTTCAGCCTCGATGACGACGTCAACCCGGCGCTGCCGAACGGCCAGACCTTCAGCGGCCTCGCCGCCGGTTCCTACAGTGTCACCGAGGCCGCCGTCTCCGGGTGGACGCTGGCTGCCATCAACTGCACCGGCACCGCTTCGGGCAACATCAACGTCAACCTCGGCTCCAGGACGGTCACCATCAACCTCCAGGCTGGCGAGAACGTCACCTGCACCTTCGTGAACAACGAGGTGCCGCCGACGGCCACTCCGACGCCGACCCTGACTCCGACGGCGACCTCCACGCCGATCACGATCATCATCCTCACGCCCACCAACACGCCGGTCGCCACCGTTGCCGCGGTCGTCGCGACGCCCACCGCGACGCGCGTCGCTGAGGTCGCCGGCACGCAGCTGCCGCGCGCCGGCCAGGGCGGCGGCCCGGCCTCGAACAGCGAGCTTCTCTTCGCCGGCATGGTCCTGCTCCTCACCGGCGGGATGCTCATGCTCATCGGCCGCCGCGCCGCCTCGGCCTAGCTGGACAGGCCGACATCAATCAGGGAGGCGGGCCTCAGGGCCCGCCTCCTTTTGCATTCGCCGCGCGCGCCGGCGGCCGGGATCGCGACGCTGCCGCTGGGCGTATAATCAGGGTGCCGGTCCTCGAAGGCCTCAGCCCGGGCCCAACGGGTCGCCGCTGGCGACAGTCGCGGGCGAGGGGGACGGTCCGCCGCCGCGGGGTTTGATACCTAGTAAAGGGCCCTAGTCCTGCCGGACCGGGCCCTCCTGTTTTCTCTGGGCGCCGGGACCGACGGGGCAGGCAAGCCCGCGCAAGCGGGCCTGGAAGGGGGTCCATCATGTCTCCGGCACTCGATTCGTTCCGCGCCCGCGCTGAGCTCCGCGTAGGCGGCAAAACCTACGACATCTTCCGCCTCGACGCCCTCGAGCGCGCCGGCTTCGCCAACATCAGACGCCTCCCGTACTCCATCCGCATCCTCCTCGAGAACCTCCTCCGGAACGAAGACGGCTTCTCGGTCACCCGGGACGACGTCGCCGCGCTCGCCTCCTGGGACGCCTCCAAGACGCCTGAGAGAGAGATCCCCTTCCGGCCTGCCCGCGTCCTCATGCAGGACTTCACCGGCGTCCCCTGCATTGTCGACCTCGCCGCTATGCGCGACGCCATCATCGACCTTGGCGGCAAGCCGAAGCAGATTAACCCCCTGCAGCCCGCCGAGTTGGTCATAGACCACTCGGTGCAAGTGGACCAGTATGGCCACTCGCTCGCCTTCCTTTACAACGCCCGTATGGAGCTTGCCCGTAACATCGAGCGCTATCAGCTCCTGCGCTGGGGTCAGCAAGCCCTCGACAACTTCAAGGTCGTGCCGCCGGAGACCGGCATCGTCCACCAGGTCAACCTCGAATACCTGGCGCGCGTGGTCATGGCGTCGAAGGAGGACGGCCGCGCGCTCGCCTATCCCGACACCGTCATCGGCACCGACTCCCACACGACCATGATCAACGGCCTCGGCGTCCTCGGCTGGGGCGTCGGCGGCATCGAGGCGGAAGCCGGCATGCTCGGCCAGCCGAGCTCCATGCTCATCCCGGAGGTCATCGGTTTCCGGCTCACCGGCCAGCTGCGAGAAGGCGCCACCGCCACGGACCTCGTGCTTACCGTGACCGAGATGCTGCGCAAGAAGGGCGTCGTCGGCAAGTTCGTGGAGTTCTTCGGCGCCGGCCTCTCCAACCTGCCCCTGCCCGACCGCGCCACCATCGCCAACATGGCGCCCGAGTACGGGGCCACCGTTGGTTACTTCCCCATCGACGCCGAGACCCTCGCCTACATGCGCTTCACCGGGCGCCCCGAAGAGATGGTCGCGCTCACCGAGGCCTACGCCCGGGAGCAGGGCCTCTTCCGCACGGACGACTCCCCCGACCCGATGTTCACCGACGTCCTCGAGCTCGACCTTGGCGACGTCGTGCCCAGCATCGCCGGGCCGAAGCGGCCCCAGGACCGCGTGCCCCTGACCCGCGCGAAGCCGGAGTGGCGGAAAGCTCTGGTCTCGATGTTGCCCGGCACGAAGGCCGACCCGACGAGGGTCGAGCGCTGGCTCAACGAGGGCGACAGCCCCCACCCGGTCGAGCCCTACCCCTTCGAGTCCGTCAAGGTGGTCGACCGCGGGAAGGAGTTCGAGCTCCAGCACGGCTCCGTGGTCATCGCCGCTATCACCAGCTGCACCAACACCTCGAACCCGCAGGTGATGCTCGCCGCGGGCCTTCTCGCGCGCAACGCGGTGCAGAAGGGACTCAGCGTGAAACCCTGGGTGAAGACCAGCCTTGCCCCTGGCTCGAAGGTAGTGACGGACTACCTCGACCAGGCAGGTCTCACGGAGTATCTGGAGCAGCTCGGCTTCTACCTCGTCGGCTATGGCTGCACCACTTGCATCGGCAACTCCGGGCCCCTGCCGGACAAGATTTCCGAAGCCATCGAGAAGGCCGACCTCGTCGCCGTGTCCGTCCTGTCCGGCAACCGGAATTTCGAGGGCCGCATAAACTCCGACGTGAGGGCGAACTACCTTGCCTCTCCTCCGCTCGTGGTCGCCTACGCCCTCGTCGGGCACATGGACATCGACTTCGAGCGCGAGCCCATCGGCAAGGGCGCCGATGGCTCCGACGTCTTCCTGCGCGACATCTGGCCGACGCGCCTCGAAATCGAACAGGCCATCCGCACCTCCGTGCAGGCCGAGATGTTCCGGCGCAAGTACGCCGACGTCTTCCTCGGCGACGAGGACTGGCAGGGACTGGACGTCCCGAAGGGCGAGCTCTTCGAGTGGGACCCCGGCTCGACCTACATCCGCAAGCCGCCGTACTTCGATGGCATCACCATGGAGCCCGCCCCCGTCACGGACATCCACAAAGCCCGCGTACTCTGCCTCCTCGGCGACTCCGTCACCACGGACCACATCTCGCCCGCCGGCGAGATCACAGCGGACAGCCCCGCGGGCCAGTACCTCATAGAGCACTCCGAGCACCCCCGGGGCACCCGCAGCCGCGGTCCCGGCGCCGATCTGCCGATCCTCGAGGCGGCCGACATGCCCCGCCGCGAGCCCTTCGACTTCAACTCCTTCGGCGCCCGACGCGGCAACCACGAGGTAATGATGCGGGGCACCTTCGGCAACATCAGGCTGCGTAACCTCATGCTCGAAAACGTCGAGGGCGGCTTCACCCGCCACCTCCCGGACGGCGAGCAGATGAGCATCTTCGACGCCGCCATGAAGTACAAGTCTGAGGGCGTTCCCCTTCTCGTGATCGCCGGCAAGGAGTACGGCACCGGCTCCTCGCGCGACTGGGCGGCGAAGGGGCCAGCGCTCCTCGGTGTCCGGGCCGTCATCGCCGAGAGCTACGAGCGCATCCACCGCTCGAACCTCGTCGGCATGGGCATCCTGCCGTTGCAGTTCCTGCCCGGCGAGTCGGCGAAGAGCCTGGGCCTGGACGGCTACGAAGAATACGAGATCGAGGGCATCGAGGACGGGCTTTACCCCGGCAAGCGCCTGAAGGTCACGGTCAGCGGCCCCGGCAGCATGCGCATGGAATTCGAGACCATCTGCCGGATCGACACGCCCGTCGAGGTCGAGTACTACAAACACGGCGGCATCCTGCCCTACGTCTTGCGCCAGCTGGCGGCGAAGCCGGCAGGCAACTGAGGATATGAGCGCGGAGCGGCCGGAGTACTCGGGCCTGGACCACGTGCAGCTAACCATCCCGCAGGGGTCAGAAAGCGTGGCGCGCCGGTTCTACGTTGGCATCCTTGGCATGGAGGAAATCCCCAAGCCCGAGTCCCTGACGGCCCGGGGAGGCCTATGGCTGCGCATCGGCGCGCACGAGCTGCATCTGGGCGTCGAGGAGCGCCAGCCGGAGTCGCGGAGGCATCCCGGCATCGTCGTCCGCGCCCTCGACCTCTTGCGCTCGCGCCTGAAGGCCGCCGGGATCGACCCGGACGTCGACAGGCCGCCGGAGCGGCCGGGATTCAACCGCATTCACTTTCGCGACCCCTTCGGCAACCGCCTGGAATTCATGGAGCGCGCCCCGGTGATCGAGGCCCGCCCGGCTCCTGCTGGAGGCGAACATGGAGGCTAGCAAACCCCTCGTCGGCGTGATCATGGGCTCGAAGTCGGACTGGGAGACCATGTCCGCCGCCTGCGAGGTGCTCGACGCCCTCGGTGTCCCTTACGAGACGCGCGTCGTCTCCGCCCACCGCACGCCCGACCTCATGTTTGAGTACGCCTCCACCGCTGAGGCCCGCGGTATCGAGGTCATCATCGCCGGCGCGGGCGGCGCCGCGCACCTCCCCGGCATGACGGCCGCCAAGACCCACCTCCCCGTCCTGGGCGTCCCGATCGAATCGAAGGCCCTCAAGGGCCTCGATTCCCTCCTCTCCATCGCCCAGATGCCGGGCGGCGTGCCCGTCGGCACGATGGCCATCGGCCGCGCCGGCGCAACCAACGCCGCGCTCCTCGCCGCTGGCATCCTCTCGCTCAAGCACGAACGGGTCCGAGAAGCCCTCAAGGCCCACCGCGCCCGCCAGACGCAGGCCGTGCTCGAGAATCCTGACCCCAGGTCATGACGCCGCAGGCTCAGCAGCCTCCCGAGACCGGCCCGGGGAGCGGCGCTTGAAGGTCGGCGTCCTCGGCGGCGGCCAGCTCGGGCGAATGCTCGCCCTCGCGGGCTACCCCCTCGGCCTTCAGTTCCGGATCTTCGACCCGGCGCCGGACGCCTGCGCCGGGCAGGTGGTCGCGGACCACGTGGCTGCCGCCTTCGATGACCAGGCGGCCCTCAGGCGCTTCGCCGACGGCCTCGACGTCGTGACGTACGAGTGGGAGAACGTGCCCGTGGCGACGGTGCGCTTCCTGCAGCGCCTCGTCACCGTGTACCCGCCCGTCGAGGCCCTGGAGGTCGCGCAGGACCGCTTTCTCGAGAAGAGCTTGTTCCGCAAGCTCGGCATCGACACCGCGCCCTTCGCCGCCGTGGAGAGCCTCGCTGGCCTGCGCGACGCCGTGCGCGCGGTCGGCCTGCCCGCCGTCCTCAAGACGCGTCGCCTGGGCTACGACGGCAAGGGGCAGTACCGCCTGCAGTCAGAGGGCGACATCGCGGCGGCCTGGGAGGCGGTCGGCGGCGCGCCCTCGATCCTGGAAGGCTTCGTGCCCTTTCGCCGCGAGCTTTCGGTCCTGGCGGTGCGGAGCGCAGCGGTGCCTGCTCCTGACCTCGAGGGGACACGACGCCATGCCGCGGCTTCGCCCGCGGCGCCGGCGGGCGAGTTCGAGTTCTACGCCCTCCCCGAAAACGTGCACCGCGATGGCATCCTGCGCGTCTCTCGCGCGCCTGCGCCGGGCCTGGACCCGGAGATGCAGGCCCGGGCGGAGGACATCGCCGCGCTGGTCATGGAGGCCACCGGGTACATCGGAGTGCTGGCCATCGAACTCTTCGAGCACGCGGGCCGCCTGCTGGCCAACGAGATGGCGCCGCGCGTGCACAACTCCGGCCACTGGACCATTGAGGGCGCCGAGACGAGCCAGTTCGAGAACCACTTGCGCGCCATCTGCGGCCTGCCCCTTGGCCCCGTAGCGGCGAGGGGCCATTCGGCAATGGTGAACCTCATCGGCAGTGTGCCAGACTCGAAAGCGGTGCTTCGCATACCCGGCGCCCATCTGCACCTGTATGGCAAGGAGCCTCGCCCCGGCCGCAAGCTGGGCCACGTTACCCTCCGCGCCGATGACCCTGCATCTATCGAAGAATCCCTCAGTCAGTTGCTTGGACTGATAGAGAGCGTTGGGGGATAGGGTATCATGGTGACAGCACAGACTTTCACGAGGTCTACGGCAATCACGGAAGGCACGACAAGCTTCTATGGTTTTGCTGAGCTCCCGTTCGACTTACCTGAGCAGCTGCATGAGTTAAACCCTTGGTGGGCAGGAAAGCCCGGGAGGGTTCTACCTAGCTACAGGCGTTGGGCGTTCCGTGAGGTAAAGTCGAAACTCCAAGCCGGACTCGCTCCTGCCGTGGTCGTCCGAGGCCCTCGCCAGGTCGGGAAGACGACGCTCCAGGAACAGCTCATCGAGGATCTGCTTGCTGAGGGTGTGCCGCCTACACACCTTTTCCGCGTTCAATTCGATGACATTCCGGCGCTAAGAGCCCTGAAGCAGCCGATTCTGACACTTGCAAGGTGGTATCAACGCTACATTCTCCGCGAAACTTTCAACGAGACAGCGAGACAAGGAAGACCAGCATACATCTTTCTTGATGAAGTTCAAAACCTAAGCGACTGGGCTCCCCAAGTAAAGGCCCTGGTCGATACATGGACGGTGAAGGTCTTAGTGACCGGGAGTTCAGCTCTACGAATAGAGGCTGGGCGAGACAGTCTCGCTGGCCGTATCACGACAGTCGAAATGGGGCCTTTCCTGGTACGTGAAATTGCTGAGTTGAATTTTCAGACTTCTCTCAAGCCTCTTCTGGGATCAAACGGACTAGAAGACCTGAAAGAACCAGATTTTTGGCAGCACGTAGTTCAATTCGGCATTGAAAATCGTGAAGATCGAGATAGGGCTTTTTCCCTCTTTTCGGAGCGCGGGGGCTATCCTGTTGCGTATGTTTCTGGAGCCTCTGTCCCTTGGGCACAGGTAGCGGATCAGCTGAACGAGACGGTTATTCAGCGCGTTATCCAACATGACTTGCGTATGGGAGACAAAGGACGGAAGCGTGATGAACGCCTCCTCGAAGAGGTGTTCAGGCTGGTCTGCCGGTATGCTGGACAGGCTCCGGGGCAGGCCGTGTATGTGCAAGAGCTCCACCGCTCCATGGGCGCAAACATTGGCTGGCAGCGAGTGCTGAGCTATCTCAAATTCCTTGAAGGATCACTTCTCGTCGCCCTGATCGCACCGCTAGAGATACGCCTCAAGAGACGGCGAGGCAACTACAAGCTCTGCCTCAGCGACCACGGGCTACGGGCGAGCTGGCTCCAAGAGATCATTCCGCTCGATCCAGTGCAACTCGAAAAGTCATCGCACCTGACGGATCTGGCAGGCCACCTAGCCGAGAGTGTCGTCGGTTACTTCTTCAACGGCCTTCCTCACCTAGACGTCGCTCACTTCCCGGAAAGGGGGGCTGAGCCAGAGGTTGACTTTGTGCTCACTATTGGGGATCGCCGCATTCCGGTGGAGGTTAAGTACCGGCGCCACATAGACCAGCACCGGGATACGCTCGGACTGCGGTCTTTCGTCGAGAAGGCCGTGAACAATGCACCCTTCGGTGTCCTGGTAACTCAGATGGATGGTCCGCCACTATCGGATCCGAGAATCATTTCGGTTCCGCTTAGCTCACTCCTCTTAATGAGATAAGAACCTGAAGGGGGATCGCCGGTGGTAAGTCAGGACGTCATCGAGCAGGCCAAAGAGCACTTCGGCAGGCTGGTCGAAGAGCAGCTCGCCCGCGTCGAGCGCATGAAGCAGGCCGACGACTGGATTGACTTCGCGAAAGTCAGCCCGATCATCATCGGCGTCTGCGGCGGCGATGGCATCGGCCCTTACATCACCGGCGAAGCCCGGCGCGTCCTCGAGACGATCCTCGAGCCCGAGGTCAAGGCCGGCAAGGTCGAGTTCCGGACCATAGAGGGACTCACGATCGAAAACCGCGCCGCCCAGCTCAAGGCGATTCCCGACGACGTACTCGCCGAGCTCAAGAAATGCCACGTCATCCTCAAGGGCCCCACCACTACACCGCAGCAGGGTGACCCCTGGCCGAACATCGAGAGCGCGAACGTCGCGATGCGGCGCGAACTCGACCTCTTCGCCAACGTCCGCCCTGTGCGCGTCCCCGAGAAGGGCATCGACTGGATATTCTTCCGTGAGAACACCGAGGGCGCCTACATCCTCGGCAGCAAGGGCATCCGCGTCACCCCCGACCTCGGCTTCGACTTCACCGTCGCGACCGCGCAGGGCAGCGACCGCCTCATCCGCCTTGCCTTCGAGCACGCGCGCAAGACCGGCATGAACAAGGTCACCATCGTCACCAAGTCGAACATCATCAAAGTGACCGACGGCATGTTCCTGGAGGTCGCGCGCCAGGTCGCGAAGGACTACCCGGACGTTCAGTGGGACGACTGGATCGTCGACATCACTTCGGCAAAGCTACTCGACCCCAAGCGGCAGACCGAATTCAAGGTGCTCGCGCTCCCCAACCTCTACGGCGACATCCTCACGGACGAGGCCGCCGAGTTGCAGGGCGGCGTCGGCACTGCCGGCAGCGCTAACATCGGGAAGCGCTACGCCATGTTCGAGGCGATCCACGGCAGCGCGCCGCGCATGGTCAAGGAGGGCCGGACCCAGTACGCTGACCCCAGCAGCGTCATACGCTGTGGCGCCATGATGCTGGACCACATCGGCTTCGCCGACCGCGGCCGCAAACTCGCGATGGCGCTGGAAATCTGCGGCCAGTACGAGAAGAAGCTGGTCATGACCGGCCGCGACACCGGCGCAACGGGCACCGAATTCGCCAACTACATCCTCGAGACCATGCAGGACCCGGACCTCGAGTCCCGCTGGCGCAAAGCTGCCGGAGTGGCCGCATGACTCAAGGCGGACGGCAACAGCC
Organism: Dehalococcoidia bacterium; assembly: GCA_035574915.1. Lineage (NCBI taxonomy): Bacteria > Bacillati > Chloroflexota > Dehalococcoidia > Dehalococcoidia bacterium. The sequence goes on from DATLYJ010000063.1 coordinate 13,668, forward strand.
CCTGGCCGGATAAGAAGAAGGGCCATGATCAGCGAACAGGAGCTGAGGCGGAAGCTGGACGCGCTCAAGGATGAGCTTGACCGGGCCCGGCAGGCCACGTCCGACATCAAGGTCCGCGAGTCCCTCGGTGCCGCCGAGGCAATCGTCGAAGAACTCCGGTCAAGCGCGGGGTCTAGCGGGAAGAAGCACAACATCATGGAATGGTGGGGTGTTGGGGCCGAATTCTGGCGGAAGATGGATGTAGATGACTATGTCCGAAAGGAGAGAGACTCCTGGCGTTGATTGACGAACTCGCCCAGGTGACGACAGTCGCGCTCGACACTAGCCCCATAATTTACGCCTTTGAAGACCACCCACAGTTTGGTCCTGTTGTTCGACCTGTTTTCGAGGCAATCGGTAGGCAACAACTGCACGCAGTCGCATCGTCAATAACACTCGTGGAGGTTTTGACTGCCCCGCTCAGGGCGGGGAACACGGATCTGAGTTCGATCTACCGCGAGTTTCTGCTGGAAACGGATCGGGTGACTACGATGCCGGTCACGACAGAGATAGCCCAGAGAGCGGCCCAATTGAGAGCGACTTACGGTCTCAGGACGGCCGACGCGATTGTTGCGGCCACGGCGATGGTTGCCGGCTGTGACGCAGTCCTGACCAACGACGAAGATCTCAAGGCCCTGGAGTCCATCAAGGTAATCTACGTGAACGATTTCTCCTGAAAGGAGACCCGAGTTGAGCGCGCGCAAGAAAGTAACCATCGTCGGCGGCGGCCAGACCGGAGGCATGATGGCCTATCGCCTCGCAGAGAAAAACATCTGCGACATCGTCATTAAGGACGTACCAGAGTTCGCCCAGCACCACGGCAAGGCGCTCGACATCCTCCAGGGCGCCTCCGTCGCCGGCTTCGAGACCTCGCTCATCGCCACGGACGACTGGGAACCCACCGCCGGCTCCGACGTCGTCGTGATCACGTCCGGGGCGCCGCGAAAGCCCGGCATGAGCCGCGAAGACCTCCTGCGCGGCAATGCCGAAGTAGTCGGCGAATACGCCGCCAGGAACGCCGCCAGGCTCAGCCCCAACGCCGTCCTCATCGTCTTCGCCAACCCCATGGACGTCATGTGCCACGTCGCCATGAACGCCTCCGGCTTCCCGAGAGAGCGCGTCATCGGCCAGGGCGGCATGCTGGACAGCGAGCGCTTCCGCACCTTCCTCGCCATGGAGCTCGGCGTCTCCCAGCGCGATATCCATGCCTACGTCCTGGGCGGCCACACCGACACGACGATGGTGCCCATCGTCAGCCAGGCCCGCGCAGGCGGCATACCAGTCGAGTCCCTGATCCCGCCGGACCGGCTCCAGGAGATCGTGAAGCGCACGATGAACGGCGGCGCCGAGCTCGTGGCCCTCTACAAGACCGGCTCCGCCTTCTTCGCGCCCGCGGTCGCCACCATCGCGATGGTCGAGGCCATCCTCCTGGACGAGAAGCGGCTCATGCCCTGCGCCGTGCAGCTCAAGGGCGAATACGGCGTCAACGGCACCTTCTGCGGCACCATAGTGAAGCTCGGCGCCGGCGGCGCGGAACAGGTCTACGAGGTGCCCGTCTCGCCCGACGAGAAAGAAAGGATCGTTGCGGCTGCCAACGCGACCGCGGAGCTTGTTAAGGTGGTTTCCTAGGCCAACGTCCCCACCATCACTTCAGGAGAAGCCGATATGCCTGTACGAGAGATACACGTCGACACCATCCGCGACAAGGTCGCAGAGCTCTGCATCGAAGCCACGCACAAGCTGCCGGAAGACGTCGAAGCCGGCCTCAGGCGCGCGGAGCAGACTGAAAAAGCGCCGCTCGCGAAGCAGATCATCGTCGAGCTGCTTGAGAATGCGGAGTTCGCGCGCACCAATCTCGTGCCGCTCTGCCAGGACACGGGCACCACGGTCGTGTTCGTCGACCTCGGCCAGGACGTGCACGTCGTCGGCGGCTCCCTCGAAGATGCCATCAACCAGGGAGTAGGCAAGGGCTACACGGAGGGCTACCTGCGCGCATCCGTAGTCGCAAACCCGTTGACTACGCGGGAGAACACGAAGAACAACACCCCCGCCGTCATCCATTACGAGGTCGTCCCCGGCGACAGGCTCCATCTCAAGATCATGCCCAAGGGCGCCGGCTGCGAGAACATGAGCCGTTTCGCGAACTTCCTGCCGCGCGCCGGCAAGGACGCGATCGTCGAGTTCCTCTTGCGCACGGTCGAAGAATCGGGCGGCAATCCCTGCCCGCCGCTAGTCATCGGCGTCGGCATCGGCGGCACGGCGGAGTACGCGATGGCGCTGGCCAAGAAGGCGGTCACGCGCGGCGTTGGCAATCCGAACCCCGACCCGGAGGTCGCCGCGCTCGAGCGCGAAATGCTGGAAAAGGTGAATGCCCTGGGCATTGGGCCGCAGGCGGTAGGAGGCACGAACACCGCGCTCACGGTGAACGTCCTCACCTACCCCACCCACATCGCCTCGCTGCCGGTCGGCATCAACATCCAGTGCCATAGCGCCCGCCTCAAAGAAGCGACCCTCTAGGAGGCCGCGATGGTCGAGTCACGCATGGTCAGCGAGAGCCTCGCCGCTGCTCTGAATGAGCAGGTCGGCAGGGAATTCGCCGCCAGTCTGCGCTACACCAGCATCGCTTCCTATTTCGCGGCCCGCGAGCTCCACCTCCTCGCCAAGCTCTTCCGCGAGCAGGCGGACGAGGAGCGCGGGCATGCCCTCAAGCTCATCGAGTACCTGGAGCAGGCCGGCGCCCCCGTGCGCATCCCGGCCATCCCCGCGCCAGAGCACGACTTCGCGAGCGCCGTCGAGGCCGTACGCGCCGCGCTACAGTGGGAGCTGGAGGTCACGGGCCAGTTCAACCGCCTCATGGAGCAGGCCTCCAGGGAAAATGACTACCTGGCCCAGGAGTTCCTCGGCTGGTTCGTCACCGAGCAGCTGGAAGAGGTGGCGAAGATGCGGCGGCTCTATCAGGTCGTGAGCACGGCCCGCAACAACCTCCTCATGGTAGAGGCGTACCTGGTGCACGGGGAGTAAGGCCATGGCAGTGCGCACCAACTACCGCTACATCCCACCCCTGGACCCGGGGGCCGAAAAGGCTTGCCGACTCACCAGGGACACAGCGGCCGCCCGCGCCGAGCCGCCTGATGTGTTCTTCGCGACCGCAACGAGACAGGAGGTGCTTCCGGACGGTTACGAGCTCCGGTTCTCGGCCGGCCCCGGCATCGCCGAGCGAATCGACACCTTCATTAGTGAGGAGCAGGAGTGCTGTCCCTTCTTCGCCTTCGAGCGCTGGCGGGAAGACGGCGACGAGGTCCTGCGCATTCTCCGTATCGACGACGACCCGGAGACGCCCGAGTCGCTTCCGGAAACCGTACTGCGTCCGAGGGGGGACTGATATGGCAGAGATGCGGGTCGTCCGGCCCCACGAGCGCGACCGCAGCACCGCCCAGACCCCCGGCATGGACCGCGCCGAGGGTGTCGGCGCCTGCACCGTTGGCGCTTCTAGCATCTGGGCCGGCCACGTCACGGTTGGCCCGGGCGTGAAGTCCGGCGCCCATCACCACGGGGAGACCGAGAGCGCGATCTACATCATCAGTGGCCGCGCCCGCTTTCGCTACGGCGACCACCTCGAGCACACGATCGAGGCGAACGCCGGCGACTTCATCTATGTCCCACCCTACATCGTCCACCAGGAGATCAACGCGAGCGACGACGAACCCGTCGAGATGATCGTCACCCGCGGCTCCCAGGAGAACATCGTCGTCAACGTCGATATCCCTGAAGCGAAGGGGCCGTCCTGAGCCTAGTCCAAGGAGTCTGAACATGGCAGTCGAGCGCATAAGCGATATGGAGGTCCTCCTCCGGCCTCCGTTCACTGACGAAGACGTCGAACAGCTGAAAATCGGGGACCACGTGCGCATAACCGGCACCATCTACACGGCGCGCGACGCTGCCCACAAGCGCATGGTCGATACGCTCGACGCCGGCGGCCAGCTGCCCATCGACATCAAGGGCCAGCTCATCTACTACGTCGGCCCCACGCCCGCGAGGCCCGGTCGCGTCGTCGGTTCCGTCGGCCCGACCACCTCGATGCGCATGGACCCCTTCACGCCTCGCTTGCTGGCCGAAGGCATGAAGATCTGCATGGGCAAGGGCAACCGCGGGCCTGAGGTCCAGGAGGCCCTGAAGAAATACAAGGGGTGCTACCTGATGGCCGTCGGCGGCGCTGGCGCCATGCTCTCCCAGTACGTCAAGAAGGTCGAAGTCGTCGCCTACGAGGACCTGGGCACCGAGTCCATCAAGCGCATGGAGGTCGAGAACTTCCCCGCCGTGGTCATGGACGACTGCTACGGCCGCGACCTCCTGATGGAAGGCCGCAAGAGCTGGCGTGACCTCTCGAAGCTCGGCTCTTACAAGCCCAGCGAGAAGATCGTCATCGCCGCCGGGTAACCGGGCGCCGCTCGTCTCGCCTCAGGTCAGGCCGCACCTCAGCAGCCAGCCCGGCTCGTCACTGCGCCCTGCGAGCTCGTGCCGGACTCGCATCGCGTCAACAAGGCAGGCTGGTTCTGCCCGGCATCGGACCCCTTTCATCGCGGCTCTCCAGCCGCGGTATGATCGATGCCAGGAGTCTGAGGTCTAAGCCCTATGGCCAGGGAACATCCAGGCTACAAAGAACGGATTGTGACGGATCCCAGAGTCATGGTCGGGAAGCCCGTCGTCAGGGGGACGCGCATTCCTGTCGAGGCCGTACTCGCCCACCTGGCAGACAACCCGGACCTCGATGACCTCTTCCAGGCTTATCCGCGACTGACGAAGGAAGACGTCAAGGCCTACCTCGCTTTCGCCAGCGAGCGAGTGAGAGGGACTCCAGTCCGCGGTCCCGTGAGGTTCCTGCTGGACGAGAGCGTAGATGCCCGTCTCGCATACACCCTCAGAACCCACTCTCACGAAGCAACCGTGGTCGGAGTCGACCATCCGAACTCCATTACAGACGAAGACGTCCTCGCCATCGCCCGGCGCGAGGGCCGGATCCTCATCACCAACGATCGCGACTTCGGCGAGCTCGTCTTCAAGCAAGGCCGCCTGCACGCCTGCACGCAGGAGTACCCTACTTCCGTCTCACCACCCGGGTCTTTCGACAAGTGGAGCAGGGCTACTTGATGTCCTCGGGCGCTACGGCGACAAAATCGAGGACTTCGTAGTAATCACCGACCATCGAATACGCGTGCGACGGCAGACGGGCTCTCCTCATAGAGATTGACTCACGCCTGCCCCGCGAGTCCGGCCCGGCGGGTCGAGCGGCCTACGCGATCCCCAGCTCGGCCTTCACCCGCCGCACCGCCTCGATCATCACGCGGATCTTCGCCGCCGCTTCCTCCCAGGTGCGCGTCTTCAGCCCGCAGTCCGGGTCGACGTAGATCTTCTCCGGCGGCAGGACCTCCAGGGCGAGCTTGATGCCCCTTACGACCTCCTCCACCGTCTCCACTCTGTGCGTGTGCACGTCGAGCACGCCAAGGCCCAACTCGGCGTTGAACCCCTTGCGCTTCATTATGTCGATGAGGTCGTAGCCCGAGTTCGCCATTTCCAGGTCGAACTGGTCAACCGGCATCTTGATCAGCTCGTCATACGCCGGGGCGAAGTCGCCGTAGCAAATGTGCGTGATGGTCTTCGCCTTGAGGTTCTTCGTAACGACCCCCATCGCCTCATTCGCCAGGGCGATGTCTTCGAAGCGCGTCGAAACCGCAGGCTCGTCGATCTGGATATACTGCGCCCCGGCCGCATCGAGCGCCTCAGCCTCCTGGCGGATCACCTCTGCCATCGCCATCACGGCCTCGCGGCGGCTCGGGTAGTACTCGTCGAAGGACCACTCGACCATGGTGTAAGGGCCCGTGAGCATGCCCTTCACCGGCTTGGAGGTCAGTGACTGCGCGTACTTCCACATGTCGACCGTCACCGGCTTCTCCCAGCGCAGCGCGCCGTCGATCACCGGCTTGTGGTAGTAGCGGTTGCCGTAGGAGCGCACGAGGCCCCCGATGTGCATGGACGGGAACTCCTCCGCGAAGTACGCGACCATGTCGCCGCGCTCCATCTCGCCGTGCACCAGGATGTCGAGCCCAAGCTCCTCCTGCAGCTCGATGACCTCTTTCGTGGCCTGCAGCGTCAGGCGCTCCAGCTCCGCTTTGTCCAGCCGTCCCGCGGCGTACTCGTTGCGGGCCTTCTGGAGGTAGTCGGGCTTGCCAAACGAGCCTACGCTCGTGGTCAGGAGTCCCGTCCTGGCCCGCTGCGTGGCCTCCGGCGCCGGTTGCCTGTTCGCGGTTGTCGTCATCCCAATGCCTCCCGGGCCTTCTTCACGCCCTCAACCAGGCGCACCAGTTTGTCGTACGCCTGCTCGCGCGGGAGGAACTCCAGGCCCATGTTTGGGTTCACATACAGGTTAGCAGAGCCGGCAACCTCCACCGCCTCCCGCACCCGCGCCACGATCTGCTCCACTGTCTCCAGGCGCGTGTTGCGCGAGTCGACCACCCCTGCCGCCAGCTTCCGCGGCCGCGGGCCGGCCCTGATCTGCTCGCTGCCCCTGGGGTCCACGTAGTCCACCCCCACGGTAGTGAACCCGGCCTCGATCGCGGGGCCCAGCGCGGCGCCCGGGACGCCAAAGTAGAAGTAGACGGCAGTCTCGGCGTTCACTCCGTCGAGGAGCCGCCGCCACACCTTAGCGGCGAAGGACGCGTCCTCCTGAAAGCGGCAGGCGGCGGGTTCGTTGAACTGCACGAGGGTCGCTCCCGCTGCCACCAGCGCCTTCGCTTCCCGGTTCAGCGCCTCTGCGAAGGCCAGCGCGACGCTGACCGTGTCGGCGTAATGCTCGTTCTTCGAGAGCCTCGCCAGAGTCAACGGGCCGGTCAGTACCGGCTTTACTGGCCTCTCGCTGTTCGCTTTCGCGAACTCGAAGTCCCGCACCGTGATCGGGCCCTTCCAGGCGATGGGGCCTTTGATCAGCGGCTCACGGTAGAAGGTGTTGGTGTCGAAAAAGCGGATCAGGCCAGTGATCTCGATGCCGGCCATGGCGCCCGCGAGATAGGTCTGCTCGTCGTCCCAGCGGATCTGGCCGTCGGTGACGAGCTCCACGCCGGCTTCGGCCTGCTCTTTGAGGACCTCGATGGTGACCTGATCCTGGACCTTCCTGACGTCCTCCCAGGTGATCTCGCCCCTGTCGAACCGGGCATAGGCGTTGCGAAGCCGCGCCGGCCGCGGCCGGTTAGGGATTTTCGGATAGTTACCGACGACGGTGATGATCAAGCCTCACTCCTTTGAGGGCCGCCGGCGGGCTCTTGGCCCTCTGTCCTGTCTCAAAGGGAAGTCACCGAGGGTTCTGCTCTCGACGCGAAAAGCGAGGGCGCGGAGACCCTCGCTCACGTTACCAGCGGACGCCTGAGTCTAGCACTGGGCCAAAATTCCGATCAACGCGAGCCCCCCGCGGCTACTCCCATGATGCCCGCCCCGACAGCCCCCGCCACAGGCGGCCGGGCCAGGCTTCAGCCCTCCAGCCACTCTAGTGTCATCGAGACGCACCTGTCAGCTGCCCCGCCGCCGGCATCGAGCCAGTGGATCCTCGGGTCCGACTCTTTGAACCAGGCCGCCTGGTTCCGCGCCAGGCGATGCGTGGCGATCTTCGTGCGCGCGATCGCCTCCTCGAGGCTTATGACCCCGTCGAGATAGAGGCCGGCCTCCCTGTATCCGATGCCGGAGCGAACCGGACGCGCTTCGCCGTAGCCCGCGGCGCGTAGCCGCTCGACCTCCTGCACGAGCCCGGCGGCGTACATCTCCTCGACGCGGCGGTCGATACGCGCGTGCAGGTCGGCCCGCGGGCAGCGCAGGCCTAGCACCAGCACCTCCGCATCGACCGGATGGCGCGCCCGGCAGGCGGACAGGGGCCTGCCGTCCCGCTCGATGACCTCCAGGGCCCGCACGACCCGCCGGACGTTGCGGTAGTCGATGCGCGCGGCCGCGTCCGGGTCCGCCTGCGCGAGCCTGGCGTGCAGTGCCTCCGCCCCGTGCTCCGCCGCGAAGCGCTCCAGCGCCTCGCGCAGCTCCCTGTCCGGTGCCACGCGCGGCACTTCCCAGCCCTCCAGCAGCGCCCAGACGTACTGGCCGCTGCCTCCGCAGACGATGGGCACTTTATGTCTGGCCCAGATGTCCTCCAGGGCTGCCCGCGCCAGGTCCAGATAGCGGGCGAGCGAGAGCTCTTCGTCCGGCTCCAGCACGTCGACTAGGTGGTGCGGGACCAGGCGCCGTTGCGCCGGCGAGGGCTTTGCCGTGCCGATGTCCATCCCCCGGTACACCTGGAAGGCATCGGCGCCCACGACTTCGCCCCCGGCGGCGAGCGCGACCGCGACCGCCGCCTCGGTCTTGCCGGTGGCTGTCTGCCCCACGATGGCGACGAGCGGACGGCGGCGCGGCATTGCTAACGGCCGATCGCGGCCACCTTCCGCACCATCTCGACGAAGGAGGCCGCGACGAGCGACGCTCCGCCAACCAGCCCCCCATCGACGTCCGGCTGCGCCACGAAGTCGGCGATGTTGTCCGGCGTCACGCTGCCGCCGTAGAGGATCCGGACCTGGCTCGCGGCCTCGGCGCCAACTATGTCAGCAAGCTCGCCGCGGATGAACGCGATCGCCTCCTGGGCATCGGACGGCGTCGCCGCGACGCCCGTGCCGATGGCCCATACGGGCTCATAGGCGACCACTGTCGTCTCCGGAGGGACCGCCGGCTGGCCTTCGAAGGCTCCGCGCACCTGGCGCCGCAGCACGGCCTTCGTCTCGCCCGCCTGGCGCTGAGCCCCCGTCTCACCGACGCAGACGATCGGCTTCAGTCCCGCCGCCACGGCGGCCCGGAGCTTCTTGCTCACCGTCTCGTCGGTCTCGCAGAAGTACTGACGGCGTTCGGAGTGGCCGATGATAACGTACTCCGCGAGGCCCGCCAGCATTGCCGCGCTGACCTCGCCCGTGAAGGCCCCTTTCTCCTCCCAGTGCATGTTCTGCGCGCCCACCTTCACGGGCGAGCCCTCACATGCCTTCGCGACGGCGCCGAGGAAGACGAACGGCGGGCAGACCACCTTCTCGATGCCGCCGGAGGCGTCGTCCGCTTCAGCAAGGGCCTCGCGGAGCGCCCGCGCCAGTTCGATGGCGCTGTCCGCGGTCGTGTTCATCTTCCAGTTCCCGGCGACGATCGGCGTTCGCGGCATCTCAGGCTCCGTACTTCATCAGCCGTCCCGCGTGCGCCAGCGCGAGCGGCATCACGTCCACCGCCGGGAAGATGCCGAGCGACCCCCGCGCGCAGTCGGGCTCGTTGAACTCGCGCACGGGGTCGGCGCGGATGAACTTCGACTTGATCATGAATGGCACCGGGTGCCAGCTGTGGGCCGCCATTATCGCCGGCGTCGAATGGTCGCCGGCAACGATGAGCACGTCCGGGTCGAGTTCCCGCAGGTCCGGCACCAGCTTGTCGAACTCCTCCAGCGCGTGCACCTTGGCATGGAAGTCCCCGTCCTCACCCGCGGCGTCGGCCTTCTTGAAGTGATAGAAGAAGAAGTCGAATTCATCCCAGCGCGAGCGCATCGCCTCCAGCTGACTCGCAGGCGTCCCGCCGCCCGGGGCCACGGTCATCCCCACCAGTTTCGCCAGCCCCCGGTACATCGGGTACACGGCGAAGGCGCCACAGCGCATCTGCGCGACCTCCGGGAGGGCGGGCCACGAGGGATAGCGCGCGAATCCCCGCAGCAGGATGCCGTTAGCCTGCGGATGGTCGCCGATGACCTCGCGCGCCTTCCTGATGAACCGGTTAGCGAGGTCCGCGGTCGGCTCCGCCTCCGGCACAACCGCCCTCACGGGCAGTGGAGGTACGCCCTCGCGCTCAGGGTCCGTCTGCCGCAGACGGTCGTCCAGCCCCTCGCCGCGCAGGACGAGGACGAAACGGTGCTCCCGCACCGGCTCGACCAGCACTTCGACGCCCGGGAGGCGGATTTGCCGGAGCTTTTCGACGAGGCCCGCCGTCACCTCCGTTGACACGCGGCCGGCGCGCCGGTCCGTGATCCGCCCCTCAGCGTCCAGCGTGCAGAAGTTGCCCCTTGCCGCGACGTCCGACGGTTGCAGGTCGAAGTCAATGCCCAGCGCCTCGAGGACGCCGCGCCCGACCTCGTACTTCAGCGGCTCGTAGCCGAACAGGGCCAGGTGCCCCGGCCCGCTGCCCGGCGTTATCCCGGCCCCGACGGGCACCGTGAGGCCGCAATTCGAATCCTCCGCCAGCCGGTTGAGGTTGGGGATGGAGGCGGTCTCGAGCTCCGTGCGCTTGGTGTCCGGGTGAGGCAGCCCCCCGAGGCCGTCGATGACGCAGAGCAGGATCTTGGTGGAGGCGGGAGTCGCGAGCGACCGCAACAGCTCGATGTCCATGAGCCGATTCTAAGGTGCCTCCGCGCTGCGGGGAATCAAGCGTCGTCCAGAGCGGCCACGCCGGGCAGGACCCGGCCTTCGAGGAACTCGAGCGAGGCGCCCCCGCCGGTAGAGACGTGCGTGTAGCGGTCCCGCAGTCCTGCCTGCTCTACGAGCGCGGCCGTCTCCCCGCCGCCGATGACCACTGTCGAGCGCAGGTCGGCGAGGTACAGCGCCAGCGAGAGGGACCCCTCCGCGAACGCCGGGAACTCCGCCACGCCCAGCGTCCCGTTCCAGAAGATGGTGCCGCAGTCATCCAGGGCGTCCCGAAACGTGCTGAGCGTGTCGTGCCCCACGTCCATAATCCGCCAGTTGGGCGGGATCCCCCCTACCGAGACCGTCATGTGCTCCGCGTCCGCCGCGAACTCCTCCGCGATGACCACGTCCGTCGGCAGCAGCACTGGCACGCCTCGCTGCTCGGCCTGCTTCAGGATGTCCCGCGCCGTCTCGATGTAGTCATCCTCCACCAGCGACTGCCCCACCGGCGTGCCCAGGGCCTTGAGGAAGGTCGAGGCAATGCCGCCGCCGAGCAGGAGGATGTCGATCTTGGGGAGGAGGTGCGTGAGCACCCCGATCTTGGTGCTGATCTTCGCCCCGCCGAGGATGGCCGCGAAGGGCCGCGCGGGATTGGTGAGCAACCGCCCCAGCACCTCCAGTTCCTTCATCATCAAGAAGCCCGCCACGGCCGGCAGCAGCCGCGCAACCCCTTCTGTCGAAGCGTGCGCGCGGTGCGCCGTGCCGAAGGCGTCGTTCACGTAGATATCCGCGAGCGACGCCAGCCGGCGCGCGAACTCCGGGTCGTTCTTTTCTTCCTCCGCGTGAAACCTCAGGTTCTCGAGGAGCAGTATCTCGCCCGGCTTCAGTTCCGCGACGGCCGCCTCGACCTCAGGCCCCACACAGTCGGGCGCGGTCTTCACCGGCCGGCCGAGTAGCTGCGCCAGCCTCTCAGCCACCGGGCGCAGCCGCAGCGACTCCACCACCTTCCCGTCCGGTCGGCCGAGGTGCGAGCAAAGGATCACCGCGGCGTTCCGGTCCCGGAGATACTCGATTGTCGGCAGGGCGGCACGGATTCGGTTGTCGTCCGCAATCGCGCCCGTCCGGTCGAATGGGACGTTGAAATCGACTCGCACCAGGACGCGCTTGCCGTCGACGTTGACGTCCCTGACTGTCTTCTTCATCCAGGCCCTCCGGATCAGCGCAGCAGCGCCGACAGTGCTTCGCGCTCGCCTTGGCTGAGGTTAGTGCCTTCCAGTGCTGCGCGCGCGCTCCCCAGTCTCGAAGTCTCGCCAGCCGCGGCCTCGCTGACCGCGGCCCCGAAGCGGCCCAGCGCGGCCACGGTTGCCTCGTCCTTGCCGGCCGCCCGGCCCGCCAGCTCGCCGGCCATGCGGCCAAGCGCTCCCCTTGCATCACCCGCCGCCAGCGCCTCCCAAACGCCCAGGGCTAGGGTGTCGAAAGCCGCCGCCAGCCCCGGCCGGCGCCCACCCTCGGAAGACTCGATTTCGGAAAGCGCGACATGCGCCAGGCCAAACAGCGCGTCGGCCGAGTTTAGCGCCAGCGGCAGACCGTGCTTGGCCTGCACCTGCCCGCCGCCTCGCTCCGCCTCGGGATCCAGCGACCGCAGTGCCGCCGAGGCAACCTCCGTGAGGGCCACCGCCAGCGCGACCCCGCGCGATAGCTCGCCGCCGACGCCCAAGGCCTGCCCGACCGCCGCGCACAGCGGCCCCGCACCCAGGCCTTCGCTGGCGCTCGCCACGTGCTCGAGCACCAGGGCATTCTGTGCCGCCTCGTGCCGGCGCACGAAGCGCTCTACTTCCGCCAGGACCTCGTCACCCAGCGCCTTCACCTCGCTGCCGCAGCCATGCTCCAGGGGCGCACCCTCACGCCGCGCCGGCCTGCTGCACGCGCCCCCGCTGCCCGGCCGCCGGTCATTGCGGCTCGATCTTTCCGATGCGCGCCGTATGCCGTCCGCCCTCGAAAGCCGTCGTCATGAACACCCGCACGACCTCCTTCGCCGTCTCCAGGCCCACGACTCGTTGGCCGAGGGAGAGCATGTTCGCATCGTTATGCTGCCGTGCCAGGCGGGCCGTAGTCGCGTCCCAGCACAGCGCGCAGCGGATGCCCCTCACCTTATTGGCCACGATCTGCTCCCCGTTTCCGGAGCCGCCGAGCACTATGCCCCGGTCGAATTCTCCCCGCGCGACCGCCTCGGCGACGGGCCGTATGTAGTCCGGGTAGTCGACCGCTTCCTCGCTGTTGGTGCCGAAGTCCGTCACCTCGTGCCCCATCTCCCGCAAGAGGTCCACGAAGACGGCCTTATAAGCCACCCCGGCGTGGTCGGACCCGATCGCTACCCTCATCGGGAGGCCGGCGCCCCTGTTGCCGCGGCGATCTCGGGCGGAGGGATGGCTCCCTCGCGCAGCACCACGGGCGGCGACACCGTGCAGTCGACGATCGTCGAAGGACGACCCTTCGGGCAGGCGCCGCCGTCGAGCACGAGGTCGACCGCCTCACCCAGCGCCTCCAGGACGTCCCTCGCCGTGACCGGCTCCGGGCCGCCGCTGAGGTTCGCGCTCGTCCCCGTGACCGGCTTCCCGAGGCCCTTGACCACCGCCAGCGCGACCGGATGGTCAGGCGCCCGCAGCGCTACCGTATCGCCGCCCGCGAGCGCCGCCGACTCGAAGTCCGGGCGCCGCTTCACCACGAGGGTCAGCGCCCCCGGCCAGTAGCGCCGCGCCAGCGCCTCGGCCTCAGGCGTCAGTTGGCCGTAGCGGGCTGCCATTTCCAGGCCGGACACGAAGAGCGGCAGCGGCTTGCCGCCCTCGCGGCCCTTCACGTCGAACACCCGCTCGACGGCCGCCGGGTTCGTGGCGTCCGCGGCCAGCGCGTACAATGTATCCGTGGGGAAGGCGACAACGCCGCCTTCCTTCAGCTTTTCGACCGCGAGAGCGACACCGGATTCGGCTTCGATTACGTTGCTCATGAGCCGTCGGGAGCTTGACGCGAGTATATCACGGTGCTAGCCTCTACCCATCCCTGAACCGCGAATCCACCTAAGCATTTGACTGGATCGGCGTCCCACCCCAGCACCTCCGGCGACCAGGAGGTTGCCGCCTACCTGGCGCAGGCCGAGGGCGGCGCCCGGGAGGCAGACGCCCATCCCCGGCCGCGCGAGTCCGTCGTCATCCTCGACTTCGGCTCCCAGTACAGCCTCCTCATCGCCCGCCGCGTCCGCGAGTGTGGCGTGTACTGCGAACTGCTCCCCCACGATGCCCCCTACGAGGAGGTAGCGCGCCTGAACCCGCGCGCCTTCATCCTCTCCGGCGGCCCCGCCAGCGTGTACGAGCCGGGCGCGCCCCAGGCGCCCGCTTACGTTTTCGAGTCCGGCCTGCCGGTCCTTGGCATCTGTTACGGCATGCAGCTGCTCGCTCACCAGCTCGGCGGCAAGGTGACACCGGGCCAGCGCCGGGAGTACGGCCCCGCCACCATAGAAGTGCACGAGCCAGCCGCGCTCTTCCGGTCACTGCCGACTTCCTTGCCGGTGTGGATGAGCCACGGCGATCACGTCAGCCAGCTTCCGCCCGGCTTCCGCCAGCTCGCCAGCTCCGCAAACTCGCCTTACGCCGCCATCGGCGACGGCCGCGGACGCATCGGCATCCAGTTCCACCCGGAGGTAGTGCACACGCCCCAGGGGACCGAAATGCTCCGCAACTTCCTCTTCGACGTTGCCCATTGCGAGGGCGGTTGGACCGCGAAGTCCATCGTCGCCGCCGCCGTCGAGCAAGTCCGGCGCCAGGTCGGCGATGGCAAGGCGATCTGCGCCCTCTCCGGCGGCGTCGACTCTGCCGTGGCCGCCGCGATCACTTACGCCGCCATCGGAGACCAGCTCACCTGCGTCTTCGTGAACAACGGTGTCATGCGCCGCGGCGAGCCCGAGCAGGTGCGCGAGACCTTCGAGCGCCATATGGGCATGAAGCTCATCTTCCTGGACGAAAGCCGCCGCTTCTTCGAGCAGCTCCGCGGCGTCACCGACCCGGAGACCAAGCGCAAGCGCATCGGCGAGACCTTCGTCCGCGTCTTTGAGGAGACCGCCGCCGAATTCGGCCACATCGACTTCATGGTCCAGGGCACAACATACCCGGACGTCATCGAGAGCGGGCAGACGGCATCGAAGGGCTCAGCCGCCCGCGTGATCAAGACCCACCACAACGTCGGCGGGCTGCCGGAGGACATGGTGCTGCAGCTCGTCGAGCCGCTGCGCTACCTCTTCAAGGACGAAGTCCGCAAAGCCGGCCTGGAGCTCGGCCTGCCCGAAGAAATCGTCAACCGTCATCCTTTCCCGGGGCCAGGGCTTGCGATCAGGATCATCGGCGAGGTCACGCCGGAAAAGGTCGCCACCCTCCAGGCAGCCGACGCGATCGTGATGGAGGAGGTCCGCGCCGCCGGCCTCTACGACGACCTCTGGCAAGCATTTGCCGTCCTTACCGGCACCCGCAGCGTCGGCGTCCAGGGGGACTACCGCACCTACGGCAACGTCATCGCCCTCCGCGCCGTCACCGCGGACGACGCCATGACCGCGGACTGGGCCCGCCTCCCCTACGACCTCCTCGCCCGCATCTCGAACCGCATCGTGAATGAGGTCCCGGACGTAAACCGTGTCGTCTACGACATCACCTCGAAGCCGCCCGGCACAATCGAGTGGGAGTGACGTTGTAGCATGCTACAACATCACGTAGGATCGCCTCGTGATCTCTACTGAAGGTATGCTTACCGTCCACGAAGCCGCAAAGCGTCTCAACAGGTCGACGGAGCAGGTCCGCCGCTACCTGCGGGAGGGCAAGCTCAAGGGCCAGCGCATCGGCAACCAGTGGTTCGTCGATGAAAAAGACCTGGGGAATGCCACCAGCGCGGCGAAGCATCGTCCCCTCATTCCACTGGAGGTGCAGGAGCGGGCTCGCCAGAGTCGGGAGGCAATATTCAAGAGGACCGGCATCCTGTTTGACGTAGTTGCCGATCTTCACGCCGACAGAGAGGCCCGCTGATCGAGTATTCCATCGACGCTAGCACCGTACTTGCCTACGTCCTGCGCGAGGCCCACACTCGGGCCGTGGCTGCCTTCTTAGAGGCCCTCGCCGACTCTGACCGGCTCTTTGCTCCCGGCCTCCTGCTCGCCGAGTGCACTTCTGTCCTCCGGAGAAAGGTCCACGGCAGGATACTCACTGACGAGGAAGCTGCGACCGCGCTCGAGGTCGCCCTGTCTCTGCCGATAACTACAGTCCTCGAAGTGGAACAGCACAGGCTAGCCATGACGTTCTCCGCCCGCCGGAACAAATCCAGGGCCTACGACGAGCACTATCTTGCCGTCGCCGCCCTTTCCGGCACCGAGATAGTGACGATTGATGGCGGCATGTACCAGGGCGCAGTAGAGATGGGGATACCGGCGAGGCTGCTTAGATGAACGTACTCCTCATCGGCGGTGGCGGCCGCGAGCACGCCATCGCCTGGAAGCTCCGTCAGTCCCCGAAGCTCACGGACCTGCACATCGCCCCCGGGAACGCCGGCACGGCCGCCCTCGGACACAACGTCGACCTGCCGATACCCAGGACCGGCTCGCCCCCCGAAGCCGTCGAACCATACCTCGAAGCCGCGACGAGGCTCGCCCGAGAGCTGCGAGCGGACCTCGTGTTCGTCGCGCCGGACGACCCCCTCTCCTGGGGCCTCGTCGACCGCCTCCTGGCTGCGGGCATCGCCGCCTTCGGGCCGACAAAGGCCGCGGCCGAGATCGAGGCCAGTAAGGCCTGGGCCGCCGGCTTCATGGCCCGCCACGGCATCCCCCACCCCTGGACCGCCACCTTTTCCGACCTCCAGCAGGCCCGGGCCTTCGTCCGCGAGCAGCGGGCGCAGGTCGTGGTCAAGGCCAGCGGCCTGGCCGCCGGCAAGGGAGCCATCGTTACGTCGACTACCGACGAGGCGTTGCGGGCGCTCGATGACCTCATGGAAGGCCGCGCCGTCGGCGACGCCGGCCGCACCGTGGTCGTGATGGAGCGCCTCTTCGGCCCCGAGACCTCTGCCCACGCCTTCACGGACGGTAAGACGGTCCTCCACATGCCGCTGTCCTGCGACCACAAGACCGTGTTCGATGGCGGCGTCGGGCCTAACACCGGCGGCATGGGCGTCTACAGCCCGCCGCCCTGGGTCAGCGCCGATCTCGAGGCGCAGATCCAGCGCACCGTCACCGAGGCCGCCGTCGCCGGCATGGCCGCGGAGGGCAGGCCCTACCGCGGTGTCATCTACCCCGGCATCATGGTCACAGCCGATGGCGTACGCGTGATCGAGTTCAATGCCCGGTTCGGCGACCCCGAGGCCCAGGCGCTCCTCCCCCGTCTCGAAGGCGACCTCCTCGAGGTCGCCTGGGCCTGCGCCAATGGCACACTGGCGCAGGTCGAGGTGCGCTGGCGGCAGGAAGCGTCGGTCTGCGTCGTACTGGCCTCAGGGGGCTATCCAGGCCCCTACGAGACCGGCCTCCCCATCTCCGGCATCGAGGATGTCGACCCGGACGTCCTCGTGTTCCACGCCGGCACCAGGCGGTCTAACGATGCCATCGTGACGAACGGCGGCCGCGTGCTGAACGTCGTCGCCCTGGGCGCGGACCTGGAGGAGGCCCGGCGTAAGGCATACGCCAACGTCGAGCGGGTCCGCTTCGAGGGCATGCATTACCGGCGGGACATCGGGCTGGTGGAGAGGGCGGGCGCGCATGTTTCGAGCTAATGCCGAGGCGCAAGCAGTCGAGATGTTCCCCGGGGTCGTCCGCCGCACCCTGAACAGCGGCGACCGCACCACGCTGGTGGAGATCACGCTCGCGAAGGGCTCGTCCGTCCCAGTCCACACCCATCCCCATGAGCAGATCGGCTACGTCGTCAGCGGCCGCGTCCTCTTCCGCATCGGCGACGGCTCGCGCGAGCTGGCCGCAGGGGACAGCTACTGCGTCCCGGGCGGCGAGGAGCACGGCGTCGACGCCCTCGAAGATGCCATCTGCATCGACATCTTCTCCCCCGTCCGCGATGAGTATCTCTAGGACCTCAGCAGCCCACTACTTCCAGGCCTGGTTATACCGCCAGTCTCCGCCTGCCTGTCCTGAAACGCTGAAGTGCTGAAAAGCTGAAATGCTAAAATGCTAACCTCGTGATCCCCCGATACTCCCGTCCCGAGATGGCGCGGATCTGGTCGGACGAGCACAAGTTCGACTCCTGGCTCCGCGTAGAGGTCGCCGCCGTCCAGGCCTGGGCGGACCTCGGCGTCGTCCCCCGCGCCGACGCGGAGCTCATCGCGCGTAAGGCCAGGGTCAACGTCGCCGACATCGAGCGCTACGAAGTCGAACTCCATCACGACATGACCGCCTTCCTGCGCTCGCTCTCGGACAGCCTCGGCGAGGAAGGGCGCTGGGTGCACCTCGGCCTCACCTCGTACGACGTCGAGGACCCTGCCCTGGCGCTGCGCATGGTCGAGGCCGCGGAGCTGCTCGAAGAGGACCTGCGCCAGCTCGAGAGCGCCATCGCCGACCGCGCCATCGAGCACAAGGACACTTTGATGATGGGCCGCACCCACGGCATGCACGCCGAGCCCATCACCTTCGGCCTCAAGCTCCTCAACTGGCTCGACGAAGTCCGCCGCCAGAAGGTGCGCCTAGCCGACGCCAAGTCTTCCATTGCCGTCGGCAAGCTCAGCGGGCCCGTCGGCAGCCACGCCACTGTCCCGCCCGAACTGGAGGAGATGGTCTGCCGCCGCCTCGGCCTCGGGGTCGACGCCGTAAGCACGCAGGTGGTCTCTCGAGACCGGCACGCCCACTTCATCCAGACCCTCGCCCTCATCGGCGCCTCCCTGGAGCGATTCGCCACCGAAATACGCCACCTCCAGCGCAGCGAGGTAGGCGAGGTCGAGGAGCCCTTCTCGCGCGGCCAGCAGGGCTCGAGCTCGATGCCGCACAAGCGCAACCCGGAGAAGTGCGAGCGCGTCTGCGGCCTTGCGCGCGTGCTCCGCGGCAACTCCATAGCGGCGCTGGAAAACGTGGCCCTCTGGCACGAGCGCGACATCAGCCAGTCCTCCGCCGAGCGCATCGTCATCCCCGACTCCTGCCTGGCGCTCGACTACGCCCTCGCGCTCTTCACCGAGATCGTGCGCGGCATGGCCGTCTATCCGGAGCGGATGCGCCGGAACCTGGACATCACCTGCGGCGTCGTCTTCTCACAACGCGTGCTCCTGGCCCTGGTGGAGAAGGGGATGTCCCGCCAGGAAGCGTATCCGGTCGTGCAGCGCGCCGGCCACATCGCCCTCGCCGAACGCCGTCCCTTCCGCGAGACCATCTCTGCCGAGCCGGAGGTCTCTTCCCGGCTCTCTCCCGACGAACTGGACGCCCTCTTCGACTACTCTTACTTCGTGCGGGAAGTCGACAAGAGCTTCGCCCGCATGGGACTCCTTGCGCCAGCTAAGTAGCCCCGGGTCATCGATGCGCCAGGCAACCCTGACCCTGAGACAGCGCCGGGACCTTGGCCCTATCCTGCGCGACGCCTTCGCCTACTACGCTCGAGACTGGCGCGGCTTTGCCGCCATTGGCTCGGCCACCATCCCCTTCGCCCTTGCTGGCTCCGCTATCTCCCTCGCCATCTCGGACCCCATCCTCGAACAGGTCGCGCTGCTCGGCTTCTTCCTCGTGTCCCTTGTCCCGGCGGTGCTCGTCGAAGGCGCCGTCATCGCCTACGTCGAGGCGCTCGACGCCGGCCGCGACGAGCACGAGACGGCCGCCTTCGCCCGCTCCCTCCGCCGCGCCAGGCCCCTGATCGGCAGCTCCGCAAGGATGGCGGCAGTCTGCTTTCCCCTGGCGGTAACAGTCATTGGCCTCCCGGTTGCCGTGTTCTTCTTCATCCGCTGGGTCTTTGCTCCCCAGCACGTGATCCTCGAGGGCTCCGACGCCGTCAACGCCCTGCGCTCGAGTGCGGCGCTGACGGCGGGCAGGTGGTGGGTCACCTTCGGGCGCGTCGCCGTGGTCGGCCTGCTGATCGTGGTCGTGAACATGACCATCCTCAGCCTGATCGTGTCGGCGAGCTACGTGCTCTATGCCCTCGTGTCAGCGATCATCGGCGCCTTCACCGCGCCCTACTTCTCCATCGCGCTCACCCTGATGTACTTTGACCTCAAGCTGCGCAAGGCCGAGGAGGCCCTCCCCGCATGACTGTCCTTACCGAGACCCACCTGCCTAAT
Source organism: Dehalococcoidia bacterium (assembly GCA_035574915.1). Taxonomy (NCBI): domain Bacteria; kingdom Bacillati; phylum Chloroflexota; class Dehalococcoidia; species Dehalococcoidia bacterium. The sequence goes on from DATLYJ010000063.1 coordinate 33,428, forward strand.
CTCCTGCACCGAGGCAAGGTCCGCGACACCTATGACCTCGGCGACGGCCGCCTCCTCATGGTCGCCACCGACCGCATAAGCGCCTTCGATGTCGTGCTGCCCAATGGCATACCTGACAAGGGTGCCGTCCTCACTCAGCTCTCCGCGTTCTGGTTCGAGCGCACGCGCGATGTCGTCCCCAATCACTTCATCCGGGTCGCCGACGGCACAGCCGCGGACGGCTTGCCCTTCGAGCTGCCGCCCGACCTCCGCGGCCGCTCGATGATCGTCAAGAAGGCCCAGCGCCTCGATGTCGAGTGCGTCGTGCGAGGCTATCTCGCCGGCTCCGCCTGGGCCGACTACAAGGAGACGGGCCGTGTCTTCGGCATCCGGATGCCGCCCGGTCTGAAGGAGAGCGAAGCACTGCCCGAGCCCCTGTTCACGCCAACGACGAAGGCAGAGGTCGGCCACGACGAGAGCATCAGCTTCTCCGACCTCATCCAGGAGATCGGGCCGGAGAACGCCACCGCCGTCCGCCTCCGCAGCCTCGCCCTGTACAAGTACGCGGCCATGTACGCCCGCGAGCGCGGCATCATCATCGCCGACACCAAATTCGAGTTCGGCCTCCTGGACGGCGAGCCCATCGTGATCGACGAAATGCTCACGCCAGACTCGAGCCGCTTCTGGCCCGCGAGCGAGTACGAGCCCGGCCGGCCGCAACACAGCTTCGACAAGCAGTTCGTGCGGGACTGGCTCACCAACTCTGGCTGGAATCGCGAGCCTCCGCCGCCCGCCCTGCCGCCCGACATCGTCGAGAAGACTGCCGAACGCTACCGCGAAGCCTATCGCCGCCTCACCGGCGAGGACCTTCGCCGTTACTGAGTGGCAATGCCGTCACGCGAGTCTGTCCGGCGTGGAAGCAGGAGTGGCCGAAGGCGAGGAGTCTACGCCTTCCCCCCGAACCGGCGGCCAGTCACCCGGAGCGCACTACCAGGGGGCCGCACTGCATGAGCAACTTCCTCGCCCGCGTCTACGTCTCCCTCAAGCCGACCGTCAACGACCCCCAGGGCCTGACCATTGCCGATGGCCTGCGCGCCCTGGGCTTCTCCGAGGTCGAGAGCGTGCGCGCTGGCAAGTACATCGAGGTCCGCCTGCAAGCCGAGAGCACCGAGGCTGCCCGCGCCCGCGTCGACTCGATGTGTGACCGTCTGCTCGCGAACCCCATAATCGAGAGCTACCGGTTCGACGTCGAAGAGGTCGTGCCGGCCTGAGAGACAGATGGACCTAAAGGACCCGGACCTGGTGCGCGCGCTCGAGGCCCGCGATGGCCCCCTCGGCTCGCGCTGGCGGCCGCACCGCCCGAGCCTGGACGCGCCCTGCCCCTACGCCGCCCTCTATCCCCAGGACGGCTGTCCCTGGTGCGCGGCCGAGCGCCGCCGCGCCGAGTCCGGCGCCCTGCCTTCACCGCGGCGCACCGCCTGAGCGCCTGACCGGCAGCCTCAGTGCGCCGTGCTCCCGGGAGACTATCCCGGCTGAACTTGCCTCGGAGGCAGAAGGAACCAGGGCACGCCCCGCGCGGCCCGCGGCGCATGCCTAAGCACTACGCCCGCGAGCCTCACCAGCGCGCGGGATGCCCTTTCCTGGCCCGCCGACCAGGCGAAACCGTAAGCGTCCCGCAGCTCCGGCTCCAGCAGCGCGACGGTCATTTGCCGCAGCGCCCACCCCCCGAGCCCCGACAGGCCTCGGCCCGAGAAGAGGTCGCGCGCGATCTCCCGCGCCTCCGGTGTCACCTCCAGCCGCGACGACGCCAGCGCCATGTACTCCCTGAACCCCCGCAGGTCTGGAGGCGAGAGATCCCGCCGCACGCCAAGCAGCCCGCCGGCGGCCAGCATGTCCTCGTAGTACGCCTCCGCCTCGGCCTCTGCCAGGGGGCGCAGGAAGCGCGAGTGCATGTACATGGCGGTGTCGATTAGCGTGGCCAACACCCAGAACAGCAGCTCAGGGTCGTCCGCGCGATAGCCGACGCCGGCCACGCCCGCGTGCACGCGGTTGATCGACCTCGCCGCCTCGTGCGCCTGGGTCTCCGTGCCGAATACGATCGCGAGCGTCGGGCGCAGGGTGCGCATGAGGCGCGCCCGCTTGCCCTGCCGGAAGCCGCTGTGCTCGGCCACGCCCTTCGCCACGGCGGGGTGCGCCACCTGCATCAGCAGCGCCCTGCCGCCGCCCAGCAGCACCACTCCCTCGCGGTGAACCCGCCGGATGGCCGCGCCATCGGGAAAGAACGGCCGCGACGGGCTCGGAGCCTCAATCACCTCGCTCGAAAGCCCCATCGCAGCCATCCTACGCCCGCGCCCGGGGCCGGGGACACACGCACCAAGGGCCTTCCGTGCCGCCCGCCTGCCGCCGATCCTCTCCCAGAGGCCCGCCTGCAGCGCTAGGCCGCCGAGCCGTTGCTCTTGATGTAGTCCAGCAGCGACCTGATCTCGGGCGAACCGCGTAGCCGGTGCAGTGCCTGCGACTCGATTTGCCGCGCGCGCTCCCGCGTTATCCCGAACGCCCTGCCGACCTCTTCCAGCGTGCGCGTGCGCCCGTCGTGCAGGCCATAGCGCATGATGAGGATCTCGCGGTCCCGCTGTGGCAGCACCTGCAGCGCCGTCTCCAGGTCGTCCTTCAGGAGCATCGACTCCGCCTCCTCGGCCGGCGAAGCGGCGACGATCTCGATCAGGTCTCCCAGCGTGCCCTCGCCCTCGTCGCCCAGCGGCCGCTCGAGCGAGATCGGCTGGCGCGCCAGCGCCTCCTGAAGCTGCTCGACCGAGGCCGTGTCCGTGCCCATCCGCTCGGCGATCTCGGCCGTTGTCGGCTCACGGCCCAGCTCGCTCAGCAGCTGGTCCAGGGCGCGCCGGTACTTGGTCGCCGTCTCGACCACGTGCACCGGCAGGCGCACGGTGCGAGACTGCTCGGCAAGGGCGCGCGTGACTGCCTGGCGGATCCACCAGGTCGCGTAGGTGCTGAACTTGAAGCCACGGCGCCAGTCGAACTTTTCGACGGCGCGGATGAGGCCGGTGTTGCCCTCCTGGATCAGGTCCAGGAACGGCAGCCCGCGGTCCTGGTAGCGCTTCGCAATCGAGACCACGAGGCGCAGGTTCGCCTGCATGAGGTGGTCCTTCGCCTCGCCCGCTCGCTTCTCGGCCAGGCGCAGCCTCTCCGCCAGGGAGCGGACCGCGCCTTCATCATTGGGGTCGGCGTCCACCTCCTCGGGCGTCAGAAGCCGCACGGCGACGCTCAGCTCCCAGAGGTCCTCCAACACCTGCTTGCCGGACGTGCCTATGACGTCGGCCAGCGCCTCCGCGAGGTCCTCGTCGATCTGGGCCTGGATCGCGTTCTGGAGGCGGCGCGAAAACAGGACGTCGGAGGGCTTGTCGCTCTCGATCTCCAGGATCGGCCGCAGCCTGTCCGCGCAGTGGCGGACGCGCTCCAGCATGTAGCGGGCCAGGTTCTCATAAGTCAGCTTCTCGCCGCGGGCGACCAGCTCGCGCTGCCAGCGGGCCAGCAGGCGCCCGTGCTCGATCTCCTTGGCCAGACGCACCTCGTCCGCGGCCGTAAGCAAGGGCACCGCGCCGATCTCGCGCAGGTACAATTGCACCGACCCCGGCAGCTCTTTCTCCAGCTCCGGCGTAAGCTCTTCCGGTTCTTCGTCCTCAATTAGCTCTGGCTCGTCTCGCAAGGTCGTCTCACTCATATCGTCAGGCTCCTGGGCCGGTATGCCGTGTCCAGTACCAGTCTAACTCCGACGCCGACAAATCCCCATGAGCCGTAAGTATGCATTTCAGCCAACGGACCCTGCCCTCCTTCGCCATCCCCCGGCACCACTCGATCGCCCGCCCTGCCACCGCACGCCTCATAGCCCCAGGCCGTAGTCGCGCGGCCGTAGTCCCAGGTTATGGTCGGAGCTTGCAGTCGCCGGTTGTAGTCGCAGGATTGAACTCGCGACCCGCGATACGATAGGTACATGCCGAAAACCGAGTCCTTCGACATCAGCACCGGTGTCGACCTGCAGGAGGTCGACAACGCCGTCAACCAGGCGCGCCGCGAGCTCCAGAACCGCTACGACTTCAAGAAGGTCCTCGCCGAGATCGAGTACGACCACCATGCGCCGAGGCTGACGCTGCGCACCGAGTCCGAGTTCCAGATCAACGCCATGTGGGAGGCGCTGGCGCAGCGTTTACGCGCGCGGCACGTCCCTCTCCAGAACCTGAAGCGCGGCAACATCGAGAAGGCCGGCGGCAACACCGTCCGCCAGGAGATCAAGATCGCCCAGGCGATCGACCCGGAGACCGCGCGCAAGATCGTCAAGTTCATCAAGGACCGCGGCTTCAAGAAGGTCCAGGCCCAGGTCCAGGGCGACGAAGTCCGCGTCTCCGCCCCGAGCCGCGACGACCTGCAGGCCGTCATCCGCGAAGTCAAGGCCGGAGACTGGGGCATCGAGCTCAAGTTCGGGAACTACCGCTGAGCCCCCACGAAGGGGCGACCGGGCCGCACACGCAGGCCTGCATGAGGGCAGGGCCCATAGCCAGGGAAACCGCCTGACCCGAGGGTGCTCTCGGGCACTCAATGGGACGCGACCTAGGCGGGACGCCGTTAGCTCAAGAATCCCAGCACCGCCCGCTGGAACTCCTCCGGCTGCTCCAGCATCGGCAAGTGGCCCGCCTCCTCGAGGATCGCCAGCCTCGACCCCGCGATCATCTCGTTGAAGGCGTGCGCGTAGGCCAGTGGCACCAGGCCGTCGGACGTGCCCCAGACCAGCAGCGTCGGCGTCTTGATGCGGTGGATGCGCTTCTTCAAGCCCTTGTCGGGGATGGGCCACAGGAACTTGCCGGACGTCGTCAGCGCCTTCTGGCGCTCAAGCATCGCTCGCCGCTGCTCGTCCTCGTCCGTCGGCAGCGCCGGCACTAGCCCCTTCTCGCGCGCGGCCTCGACGTCGTGCCACGTGAGGCGCTGGATAGTCGAAGCGCCGCCCGCAAAGAAGTCCGGCGACGGCTGGTCATCGAGCCAGAGCCCGGTCGGCGCGATCAACACCAGCTTCGACACGGCGTGCGAGTCGTGCGCCGCGACCTCCGCCGCCAGGCAGCCGCCAAGGTCGAGCCCCATCAGCGCCGGCCGCTCCAGCCCCAGCGCCTCTATGTAGTCGAGCTGCAGGAACGCCAGGTCGTGGAAGTCCTCGACGTGCTCGAGGCCGGTCGAGCGGCCGACTCCCGGCAACTGCGGGGCGAACACCTGAAAGCGCGCCGTGAGGAAGTCGAGCCATGTGGGCCACGACAGCATCCCGTCGTAGCCGTGGAAGTAGACCAGCGGCGGCCCTGACCCCTGCACGAAGGTGTGGATCTGGAACTTCCCGTCCAGGACGGAGACAATTCGTTCTTCAGCCATCACTCACCTCACGACCGGCCTGCCGGACACCCTCACGTCGAGCACCAGGCGGGCCAGCCGAATGCCGGGAGTGCACGCCTGTCCTCGGACTTTGAAAATCCGGATGTCCCCTGTTAGCTCCCCACCGGCGCTGGCCTCGCGCGCTCCTCCTGGGGGATGCCCGTCGGATACCATTTGTCTTCCCAGTTGGAGAACTTGCCCTTCAGGTAGGGCATCACCTCCCTGGCGAACAGCTCCGTGCTCTTCTGCACCTTCTCCTTCGGCATGTCGCCCCACTGCATCAGCACCATCAGGTGGCCGACGTTGAGGCTCTCGATGCACTCCTCGAGGCGCTCGCGCACTGTCGCCGGGCTGCCAGCGATGATGCTTCCGGTCTCGAGGCGCTCCTTCCACGTGTTCTCCATCTCCAGCGCCAGGTCCGGGGCCGTGACGTTGCTCGCCCGCTGCTGCGGCGTCACCTGCGCCACCAGCCGGTCGCGGAACTGGTCGAGGAAGCCGCGCTCGAGCGTCGCCTGCGTCCGGTAGCCGGGGGCCTGGAACCCGCCGCCGATGTGCAGGCACTTGTCGTAGAAGTAGTGCGCGTGCGCGGCGTAGTCCTTCTCCGCCTGCTCGTCCGTCTCCGCGACCGCGACAAGCTGCAGGAAGCCGGTGCGGTAGGGGTTGCGGTCCTTGCCCAGGCTGTCGACCGCGTTCCAGTAGCCCTGCACCGCCGCCTGGGCGCGGCGGTAGCCGCCGTAGCTCAGGTAGCAGTACACGTAGTCGTTCTGCGCCGACCACACCCAGGTCTCGATCGAGCCGCCGCCGGGGATCCAGACAGGCGGGTGCGGCTTCTGGATCGGGCGCGGCCAGATGTTCACGTACCGGAGCTGCGTGTACTTGCCGTTGAACGCGAAGATCTCCTCTTCCGTCCAGGCCCTCATGATCAGGTCATGCGCCTCGTAGTAGCGGTCGCGCAGCGTCGCCGGCGTCATCCCGTAGCAGTAGTTCGTGTCCATCGACGTCCCCACCGGGAAGCCGGCGACCAGCCGGCCGCCGCTGAGCACGTCGAGCATCGCGAACTCCTCCGCGACGCGGATCGGCGGGTTGTAGAGGGCGATGGAGTTCCCAAGGACGACCAGGGCCGCTCGCGACGTCCGTCGCGTCAGCGTTGCCGCCATGATGTTCGGCGAGGGCATCGTGCCGTAGGCGTTCTGGTGGTGCTCGTTCACGCAGATGCCGTCGAAGCCCATCTTCTCCGCGAATTCGAGCTCGTCGAGGTACTCGTGATAGGCCTTGTGCATCACCTTGCCCTCGTACAGGTGCGCGGGCGGCGTCACCCATACGCTCGGGTACTTCTGGGAGAAGTCCTGGGGCAGTGCCGGGTACGGCATGAGATGAAACCAGTGGAACTTCACCGTCGCAACCTCCCGAAACGATTCCCGTCTGGTGCCCGCACTTTACGCGAGGTGGAAGGTTTTCTCAAGACGGTGCACGTGGCCCGCTGACACCGAGGACCTGTAAGCGTTTCCCCTCGCCTGGCCCAGCCGCTATTCTGGCCTCGAAGTCGAGCGCGGAGGTTGGGTGCGAGGATACGCAATCTGCACGGCGCCGCGTTCGGGGAGCAACTGGCTCTGCCAGTTGCTCACGAGCACTGGCGTCCTCGGTAGGCCCCTTGAGTACTTCAACGGCCCCGCCCGCCGGGAGCTCGACGACCCTTCGTTCCCCGATGACCCGCGGCAGCAATTGGATCGCGTGTTCACACAGGGCGCGACCGCCAACGGCGTCTACGGCCTCAAATTGTTCGCACAGCAGCGACGCCAGATCGAGCCGACGGTCGACCTGCTCCGCGACCTGCCTAACGTTTCCTTCGTGTTTCTCAGGCGCAGGGATGTCCTGGGTCAGGCTATCTCCTGGGCCAAGGCGCTCCAGACGCTTCGATATCGCTCAACGCAGCCGCAGCGGGGTCAGGCCGCCTACAGCTTCGACGCCATCGCGGAGAGGCTGCGGAGCCTTGACCAGGAGTACGCTGACTGGGCCGCCTACTTCGGACGACACCCCATACGCCCACTGGAGGTGTACTACGAAGACATGTTGGTGGCTCCGCAGTCGGTGGTCGATAAGATTGCGAAGCTGGTCGGGGTGAATGAGTCTGCGATCGTGCGCCCAACACTCATCGACCTCGAGGTCCAGCGCGACGAGGCCACCGAGGAGTGGCGGCGCCGCTTTTTTGCCGATCAGAGACGGCGCTCCGGCTCAACTCTCTGGCGGAGACTGCTACGCAGGCGCTGACTGTTCAGGCCCAGCCGCTGCCGGATCTCCCACAGGTAGAGGGACACGGTCTCTCCTAGGCGCATCTTCTGCCCGGGGGGTCCCTGATGGAGGACCTCCTCGTACACGCCAAGAAGAAAGTCCACAGCGGCTTCCACGGTGGCCACGGAGCGGATGATGTCTCGGACTTGAGCGGCCTCCTCGGGGTCGTGGGCGTCCATGGAGGCGAGCACAGCTTCGGGGGTGAGAGGCCCACTCAACGCCTGGAACCCGAAATTCATCCGGCGGAGGGCCCAAAAGTTCGAGGTATTGACCGCCGGCCCGACGCCCGCGTAGTCGCAGAGCACGACAGCCGTACCGACAGCCATGGCCTCGATCGCGCTCTTCGCCTTTGCGAAAACGAGGTCATATTGCCCGAGAAGCCTCTCGGGGGCGTCTACGGGGTTGCCATTCCACAGTCCGACCACATCGAGCTCTACCCGGGCCCGCCGGCATGCCTCGACAACCGCGGGGAGGTGAGTATCGCTCCTTGCATAGTTGCTGAAGACCAGGGCCCGTCGCGGTCGAGGCGGGAGCGGCGGCCGGGGCAGGAACCGCCGGGTGTCTACGAAGTTCGCCAGAAACTCCACGCGCCCCTCAGGTAGGCCATCTCTCACAAGGCGGTCGATGCACACCTGGCTCACGCCGAAGTAGCGGCGAATTGCCGGGTGCCTGGGCGCCTTGTCTTGGTCAGCATCGTGCGAATGGCTCACGAATATCGCTGGAGTCCTCGGAAAGCGCCGCACGGCAGCGAGTGTCTGCACGCAGTGGTGTCCGTGGATGACATCCGGCGCGGCATCTACGTCAGCTAGCCTAGTAAAGACAGGTATGCCCAGGGCCTGGACCTCATCGCTGATCACTCCCGGGGCAGGTGTGTAAATTAGTGGTTCGTGTCCGCGCGACTTCAATTCGGCAGCCAGGTCTCGGACGAATATCTCCGTGCCCGTGCGGTGGTTGAGCTGGATGTTGGTGATCAGGATCCGCAATGCGTCCTCTGGACCTACACCACCTCGGATTCGGGTACATGGCCGATGACCCGGGCCGGGTTACCGGCAACGACCGCACGTTCGGGCACGTCCTTGCTTACGACGGATCCTGCGCAAACGAAAGCGTTGGCGCCCACCGTGACACCGGGTAGCAGGAAAGCGCCCCCGCCTATCCGCGCCCCGCGCCGGATCACTGGCGCCTCCCGCACGAACTCGACCCCTGGTCGGCGATAGCTCATGCGCCGGTCATTCATTGTCGTGACCCGCGGACCGCAGAAGACCTCATCTTCGATTACAGTGCCGCGCGTTATGTAGCAGCCGCTCTGCAGGGATACGTTGTCCCCGATCCTCACGTCGCCTTCGATGTCCACGTAGGAGCCAATGGTGCAGTTGGCGCCAATGACCGTCTCGCTCCGGATCAGTACGAAGTTGCCGATCCGCGTGCCCTCCCCTATCCGGACATTCGGGAAGATTACGGAGTTCTGCCCCCAGAGGTCCTGTTCCCCCGAACGGACGATGTGACCCGTGTCCGCCAAAATGCACCCCTGCTCGCCACCGGACCTGGCAGCTCAACGGCTCAGCCGCCTTCGGCCACGAAACATCTTACTTTGCCAGGAGCCTCACGAAGCAGGGCAAAGATCCCCAACTGCTCTCGCAGGCGACACCACTGGCGTTTGTTCTCGCCCTACTCCCCCCACACCTCCCGCATCACCCGCAGCCAGTTCCCGTTGCAGATGCGCTCGATGCGGTCGTCCGAGTAGCCGCGCGCCTTCAGCGCCCGCAACACCAGCGGCAGCCCCGTCACGTCCTTTACGCAGGCGGGG